>CAZKDT010000181.1:0-6358 GCA_964551515.1 uncultured Desulfobacteraceae bacterium
TAATTATTGCTTTTAAACCCATTTTGTCATGTTATTTATGCAACTATAGGGTGAACCCTAATTGATCGTAAACAAAATGGGAAAAATATATTATTTATTTGATTTTCTTAGCATTTAAGTAGGTTTGGATGAATTTTCATAACACGTCTATAAATGAGATACAAGTTAATTCGCTTCGCCTTGTCTGCCTCGTAGCTCCCCGTGGAAATGCCGGGATAGGCCGGGAGATGTTACTGGGGTAAGTCCCCGTTAAAATGCCGGGACATAGTCGGCAGATCGTACTGGGGCGAAACTTTTTTTCTATTCTACCGGGGGGGCATCCTCGACTTTTGCTCATTAAGTAATAAAGCCAGTTGCACCCGTATGAACTTAAAATAAAAGGGTCAGGTAACAGTTAAATAGTTTTCGAATTAAACGTCATAAATCCTCACTCTTGACAAAATACAATTTAACAGAAGGATAATTTGAAATATTAATTTTCAGTAATTTTTACGAAAAAGAGGCTGCTATGGGAAAAGTGATTCACAGGTCACATATTACCTGAATTTTGCATGAAAATTAATGAGAGTTTGTAAAGACTGAGTTAAAGCGGGTTCAAACAATAGCATAGAATCATACGTTTTACCCAGATGTTGAATTTGATGCTAACCTTTTTTGTTCATTAATTTTCACCCAAAGGGCGAGCCGGAGGCTTCCATCTGCTGCGTTATTAAGGGTTCGTAATAGTACACTATGACTTCGCCCTTAAGTGCCTTCCATATGAAAGCCCCCGACTCGTGCAAGATTAAGGTATTACTATTACCAGAGAGCATGGGCCGACCCGGAAGGCCGAAATCGAAGGTTTTGGTGAACCGTTCTTTTACGGTGTCCACGGTGGAATCAAGGATTTCTATAAAATTGATCCTGAAAAGGAGCACGCTGCAACCTTAGACCACATCGTGGGTAAGGAATGAATCGGGCCAAGAGTTTTTTTATGGGACAGGAATCCGGTGTTGTTGAACTCATTGCAGGGGTGTTCGGAGCAGCATTTGTTCTATATATGCAAAACATTTTGCCCTATGCTCTCTGTTTTGCTGCCGGAGCCTACTTTTAGAAAAAAATTTTCATGCGGATAAATAGGTAACCTGCGTCCAAACGCCTCGATGTTTTGGCTATTTGTAGAAAAATACCGAGTTGACAATAAGACCCGCATCTATTATTTGAATTGGCGCAAAGTAATTTAAATTTCAGAAAATGATCTTGAAGGAACTTGCTGCTTTCGATATATTTGCGGCACAGTTTTTATAAGAGGAGGCACTGACATGGCCGTTGCTAAAAAAATACAAGATGCCATGGAACGCTCATCGTGGATCCGTAAAATGTTTGAGGAAGGAGTCCGTCTCAAGGCTATTCACGGCGCTGATAATGTTTACGATTTCAGCTTAGGAAATCCAGACTTGGAGCCGCCGGAAAAGTTTCGGCAGGTTCTTAGTTCGATCGTTGCCGAGTCGTCCACCGGAACCCACGGCTATATGCCCAATGCTGGCTATGGAGAAACTCGCACTGCGGTAGCCGACTACGTTAGTCGGGAGCAGGGAGTAAAGGTTGAGAGCGAGCACGTTGTCATGACCTGTGGAGCTGCTGGGGCTCTGAATTGCATTTTTAAAACCCTTCTCGATCCGGGTGACGAGGTAATCGTTTCAGCTCCATACTTTGTGGAATATGGCTTTTATACGGATAATCACGGCGGTCAACTACGAGTTGTTTCAACGAGGGAGGATTTCACGCTCGATCCATCGGCCATTGAAAAAGCAATTAACCCCAAAACTAAGGTGGTTTTGATCAATTCTCCCAATAATCCATCGGGACAGGTCTATGAGCACACATCTTTAGAACAACTCGGCGACGTGTTGGCTGCTAATAGCAAAAAAATGGGAAGAACACTATATCTGGTCTCAGATGAGCCCTATCGGAAAATTGTTTACGATGGATTCAAGGTGCCAAGTATTTTTGAGGCCTACCCCAATAGCATTGTAGCTACTTCCTATTCCAAAGACGTTTCCTTGCCGGGCGAGCGTATCGGCTATCTGGTAGCTCATCCGGAAGCAGAGGAGGTGAGGACTTTGATGAGTGGTTTTGTCTTGGCAAACCGGATTCTCGGCTTCGTCAATGCACCCGCTTTGATGCAACGAGTGGTCACCAATCTGCAGGGAAATTGCGTGAATCTACGGAAGTATAAAGCCCGAAGAGATCTTTTTTACCAGGGACTGGCCGATGCCGGTTATGAATTGCTAAAACCCCGGGGAGCTTTTTATCTCTTCCCGAAGAGCCCGATTGCTGATGAGGTATCTTTTGTTCGCTCGCTTCATGAAGAAAATATCTTGGTCGTACCCGGTACCGGTTTTGGCTCTCCTGGGTATTTCAGGATTGCCTATTGTGTTGGGAAAAAGACAATTGAGAGTGCCATACCAGGATTTGCCAGGGCACGGCAAAAGGCTCTGATAAAAAGGTAATTCTTAGCAACCCTAACGTTGCAAAAGTCGGAGGGCTTCAGAGCCAAGGCGCCAAGGATAAAGCCGTAGCAAATCTACTGCGAACCCTTGGCAACTCCGGATCTGGAATCCTCCGGCTTTCCCGCAGGGCAAACAACATGGCATCAAATAGACCCCATCCTTTGAATTCACCAAGGGTTCAAAATCAAAAAGGGGAGCATTTTTATGATTTTTGCTGAAATTCGAATAGTTGATCCCCTTTTAGCCATGTTGTTTATGCAACGTTAGGGTCAACTGAACCTATTCAAGCCAAGCAAAAAAAAAGTGATAATTATGGATGTTTTTCATAGCCTTATAAATTCAATTCTCGTCATTGTAATTCTTTATTCATTGGCCCTCTATTTAAGACAGAAAGGAACATTAACAGAAGACCATTCCCTGACCCTTGCCCGTATCGTTACCGATTTGTGTTTACCGGCCATAATTTTCGTCAGTCTGGCACGACAAACCATCCGGTTAGATCAAATAGAACCGGCCCTGGTCATGTTGGGCCTTGAACTTGCCTGTATTGCTCTGGCCTGGTTTATAAGTGTATTACTGAAGTTCAACAAAGCACAACAAGGGGCCATTGTTTTCTGCTCGGCATTCGGTTCCTCAACATTTCTGGGTTATGCGATCATAATGCAAATGTTTCCGGACGTCCCGGAAGCTTTAAGCGAAGCAGTTCTGATTTCTGAAATCGGCGTTGGCTATCCTATATTCATTTTAGGTCCTATCCTGGCCGCCTATTTTGGTTCGGAAAAATTAGATATGAAATCACAGTGGAAATCGGCCCTTGGTTTTTTCAAATCCCCTGTATTTTTTGCATTGCTCGTCGGGCTTCTCTGGGGATACTTTCGACTACCCGGTCAAAACAATGAGTTTATGGCTCCGATATTTAAGGTATGCAATGTGTTAGCTTCGGCTCTGACGCCAATTGCTATTTTATCAGTTGGCCTGATGTTCAAGTTGCCCCATTTACGTGAGATGCTGGTGGCTTTGACAATTGTAGTTCTCCTAAAATTAATAATTAAACCTCTGATTGCCGGTTCTCTTTCAACCCTATTTGGTTTTCCCGAACTTTGGAAAGAAGTTTTAGTTCTCTTAGCTGCAATGCCCCCCGCTGTTCTTGGAGCGGTCTTTCTGAGACGTTATGGTGGAGACGCTTCATTGGCCTCGGCACTGTTGCTTGGCGGAACTATGGTGAGTTGCGCGAGCCTTTTAGCCGTCTTCTGGTTTATCGGCTAACTGCTTTATCCTCATAATATCTCACTATGATTTCAACCCAAGTGCCAGTATTCGGCATTAGGATGTATTTGGAGCCATCCCAATTCCTGGGACAGTTCTAAGATTATTAAAAGTCCGAACAGGAACAACATCGCATACCCTCCAAACCTCTGCCAACCGGCTGGTTTTCTTTTGGACTTGATAACCATAAGAACTGGTAGACACCCGAATACAAGTAAAAGACCAATACCACCCACCAAGTCTAGTGCTTTTAGAAAAAGGTTGGGATATACCAGGGCTACAAAAAATGGCGGACCGAATG
Source organism: uncultured Desulfobacteraceae bacterium (assembly GCA_964551515.1). Classification (GTDB taxonomy): domain Bacteria; phylum Desulfobacterota; class Desulfobacteria; order Desulfobacterales; family UBA11574; genus S5133MH16. The sequence goes on from CAZKDT010000181.1 coordinate 4,060, forward strand.
TAAGTAGCACTTCTTTGAATCGATTGCTTTTTTTGCCATAGGAATAAATCAGATCCCTAAAGAAGCCCATAAAAGCCATTCCTACCCCGAAATAGGAAGTAATGATGGCGGCAAGAGAGAAAAACATTCCGGCAGTGGTAATTACTTTAGAATGTAGGGCCATAGATAAAGGCACTGTTGCCGGGAGATTCTCATGGAAAGCTGCCAATATATTTACTTGACCCTGACCGGCTAAGGGCAGAACGCCGATTACTACCAACATCCACAAGGCATTTAGAACAAGTGCTAAAAGCGTCCCGATTAACAATGCATGCCAGCATGCTCGAGGCTGCCATTTCAAACTTCGGCACACTGTCGGGATGATAGCGTGAAAGGCAAAAGCGCATACAATAATCGGTAAAGCGGAAGGGATAAAATGCCAATCCGTGTAAGAAAGATGTCGCGGGTTCAAATTTTGTCCGGTCTTGATCAGTAGGAACACAAAAGAGATACCCAATACCGTCATTATTGCTGCATTTCCCTTACGTACCAAGTCTAAACCGAACATGATTATGCCGGTGGCCAATATGAAAAAGATTATTATCCAGGCTTGTCTTGCCAAAAGAGGTTGAATCAAATTGACGAGTATCGAGGAAGCGCCGCTGAGATAGGCGACTAATAACCCATAGAAAATAGTCAGGTATCCTATAATGCTTAACCACTTGCCCGAAGCCCCCAGTTCCTGCTGAAAAAGCGTGGGAAGATCAGATGTCCTATGGTCAGATTCAATAATTCTGCTTGCAAGTATCCATGCTGTGCCTAACATCAGTCCCCAGACAATGATCATGCCGAGTAATGAAGGAAGCAGGCCTGCTAAACCAGTTTTTATGGGAAGTCCCAACATTCCAGCTCCAACAGTCGTTCCAGTTATGAGCAGTACTACAGTCAACATATGGAAGGGAGAAAATTTTTTCATTTGTCTGTCAATAACCCTGATTGCGGTCAATCTTTTAAGAAAAGAGTTCTTTAGTGGTAAGAATCCCCTTCTGCGAGCTGGAGTTTAGTGAAAATGGCATTGTGTGTCAAGGGAGGACCTGGCAAACACCAATACATAGGGTCTACTATTGACCCATGGCAGGGAAAAAAGCATACAACACAGGGACCTGCATAATACGAAGAGCTTCAAGGCTTAAAAGATATGACAGAGAAATCAGTTAACAGATATGGAAGATACAGGGGATGTTGCTAAGGGCCAAAAGTAGACTTGACCCCTTTTTTTGTTTACATGAAAATTATTTCCGGCCGTTGCAGGTGTCTTTTCATCGGCTTTAAACGATTTCCATCAAGTTTGAAAACAATCTCCGGCTTTGCCATTTTTTCCAGAAGCGATCTTATCAAGGCTTTGTCTTCAAGTTGACTAAAAAAACTCTCCATCTGCTGGCGCGTGTCCAATAGAGCAACTTTATCCATGATTCCGTCGAAAAGGCCGGTTGTTTTTAGCTCTTCCTTTAGCAGTCTGTCGTAATCCCGTACGGTAAATGATTTGCTTTTCAGGATAGATCTTTTTAACTGTTCGGCCACCGGCTTGGAGTCGATAATGAAGGAAGGAATTCCTAGAAGAAAATAGCAGGAAAGGGCTTCTTCCCTATTGTTCATTTTTTTGAGTTTTTTTAAAGCTTTGCTTCTTTCGTTCGAAACGGCAATTTCGCTCTTTAAGCATGGGAACCTATTGAAGACCGGACGTTTGGCAAGCTCAGGTATAAGATCTATTATCTGATGGTATTCCGGAAAAAGGACGCAGTTAAGAGGCTTGGAACCTTGAACTTTACAGCGAGATTTCTGAAGAAAATGGCACGGCTTTTCCAGCTTTATCAATAATCTCAGATAGCGGGCATTGAGTTCATATTTCTGGAACCCGAAGTGGCAGTGATTTAAAAAAAGGCTGGAAACAGGAGTATTTAGCGCAAGACTAAGTCTGATCAAATCAAATAGGCTTACCTCGACAATAACCTCAGAAAGTTGGCAGCCGGGTGCATCGCAATCTTCCGGGCACAGCATATTACGTTCTGTTACAGCAAGGTCAGCCTGATATTGAGAGTACCGCTCTATCATGATAAGAATTCTTTGTCTAATCCTACGTAAAAAATCCGATCTTATTACAGATATTGTATAATGATCACTGTCAAGTCAAGTAAATCTTATTTTGGCCTAAACTGAGCGTTTCAAATTTTTAAGGAGGGAAAAATATATTTTACTTTTAATGAATTCCTGAATCTTGCATGAAAATTAATGAGATTTTTTTAAACGACTTAATTGAAGC
>CAZKDT010000182.1:0-6350 GCA_964551515.1 uncultured Desulfobacteraceae bacterium
CGTAAATATTCGGTTTGCCCCTTCATGAGCTAATTTTTCAACAAAGCTTTAAATTTTCTATCAATAGGGTACACCCAAACGTCTTTAATGGGAACACTAATTTTCCCTGGCGGCCCAAGTTTTCCACGACCTTTGGTTTGTCCAACATTGATCCAGTTGGCGGCTTTATAGCAAGTGCCTGCGAATCGATTTTTCTGCACAAAAGTTTCCATCAGTACTGGCCGGATGTTATATTTTTCTACCCAATCATCCGGGAGGCGCCGAGCCGTTAAAGAAAGAATTTTTGATGCAAGATTTTTCGATTGAATCCATGGCAAAATAAGAAATCGGGCATTATTTACAATCAAATTCAAATTCTTCTTTCGCTGATTATGATTCCACCCGATAAATTGATCTCTTGGTGCAGTTTGCCATGCGGCTGCACCAAAGCCTGTCAGGGCAACAATTTGTTTACCTGCAGCAATAAAATAGCGAAGCTGAGCTCCAGGAAGGGTAGTATAGCCAAGGTAATGATATCGCTCAATGTATTCATTCCATAAAGCTGAGGTGGCTTTGGTGACCATCTGTAAATGCAGTTGTGGCAACTGATCGACAGAGCACACAACAGGGCTTTGTGGATTAGTGGCAGGTGTAAACTTAATTTTTTTTAAACGCACTTTGGCATGTGTGGGAGGGGGCAGCACTATCAATCCATCTTTCTGCATACGCAGCATGGCAACACGGCATGACATATCCTTGAGTTTACCATCAGGTTTGAGCCATCCCAGCATCCGGCACACTTCTTTGGATAGCCGCATCCGGTTGAACTCGGGATTTTGTTTTATGAGAGATCGAATCTGTTCAATTTCTTTGGGAGTGAAATCCCGACCACAGTAACGGGTCATGATGTGTCAGGCGGCCTGGAAAGTTGATGCCGACGGTCTTCATCCATTTCCCAAGGAAGAAAGCAGGATAAATTATCTGGTACCTTACCATGGTTTTTCGCACAAGCAGTCAGGTATGATCTCAGCCAATGATTACAGTTAAGACCACATAAAGCCATGGTTTGAAAAATTGAAAACATTATCGCTGCCAGCTGAGAACTCCACAGGCTTCCTGAACCATAAAAGTTTTTACGCCCTGTCACAGGATTGCGGATAGATCGTTCTCCATTATTGTTATCCATCGGCACTTCGGGATAATTTGCAAATACGCTCAGACCTTCCCAATGGTTTTGGAGGCTTGTCAAAATCTTATATTTAACGTTGGATAGCAGATCTGAATCAGGATTGTGTGCCTCTATAAAATTATCCCGTTCTTTAGCTATTGAATCCATTTTCTCAACAAGCTTCTTATGCTGCTCTTTGAATGATGCAGGTTGCCATGGAAGGGGAAGTTTTTGATCAAATTCTTTACAACGAAGGTTATTGATGTGGTAAAGCTTTCCGATCTTTTCAACCCAGGACAGTACCCACTCTTCCAAATCCGGATACTTTCTGGCCGCATCCAGAAAATCACGTCGGACATGAGCCCAGCAAAAAGCCAGAATTATAAAGTTCAGCTGCTTTGCCATTGATTTATAGGCATTGTATCGGTCACAAACAACAATGATTTTTTGATGCTGTATGCTTTTAAAATGCTCTACAGGGACGTCTGCACCACGGCCCGGTGCAATCTGGAAATACACAACCGATGCAGAACGGCTGACCCATAACCACCAGCGGTTGCCAATTTTGCCCTCAACACTCTCAAAAACTTTCCAACTGCTTTCATCATTATGAAATCTGTCTTCTGTCATTTGATGCTTATAAAGTGCATCGTAGACAGGTTGGAGCAACTCCTTGAGATTTTTCAAACCACCTGTAATGGTCCCGAGGGAAATGGGTAAACCAAGCTCTGTATACTGATTCAGAAGACGATTGGTTGGCTGGCAGTAGTGAAATTTGTTTAACAGGACTGCTTCCCAAATCGAAATCCCGTATGGACTTTTCGGGATAACCTTGGGAGGCATGGGCGCTGTAATTGTATTGGGAACACCCTTGCACGAACAGCCTTTCTTCATACAACAGCGTATGATTTTACGAGTATAAGCCTTGACTTCAACTTCAATGATTTCTGCTGCCTTACTTTCATCAGGTATATAGGCTTCACCGCATTTAGGGCATATCGGATTTTCTGGTAAATTTGCCACTTCTTCTTTCTCGGGAAGATCGGGACGCTTTGTACGTCCATGCCCCTTACTTCCGAGTTGCTGACCACGGGGACGTTTGGGATTCGAGGATTTTGATTTGCCTTCATCTTTACTGGAACTTTTTTTCTCACTTTTTTTGCCAAATAAACGGTTTCTCAGATCACGGATCTGACCTTCCTGCTCCTTTATTGTTTGCTTATGCTTTTTTTCACGCAAAATGGCTTTTTGATGCATGGCCCGCCAATAACCCACCTCACTTTTCAATTCCAGATACTCTTTTTCTGAAATGAGAATCAGCGGGGGGGCTCAATGGGTGCAACAATGACTTGATCGTAAATTTCAGGGGTGTATAATGACGGTAGCGTTTGACAAGAAGCATTCATGCTTCTTTCTATATCAAATTTATTTGCTCGTGTCCCGAACTTTTTTAAAAATCTGAAAAATAAGCCGAATATTTACTAAAAAGCTTGTATAGTGTTTGCCTTACGCACCTTATTTTACGGTAGGGATAATCCAGGGGGAAAAGCATTTGAGGACGGCAATAAAAAAGATGACAATCGATTTATCAAGAAAACCGTGGAGGGAAAAACAATATTCAGTTTTGTGTGTGTTCAGCACAATTGTCGTGGTTGGTGATTTCTCTTTTAGGGAATTTTGGAGTTGTGGCTAAGGAGTGTCGAGAATGAAGATAGACAAAATAGGTGAGTGGTCAGAGATTAAACTGGAAATCATCAAGGAATACGCTCATGCTCTTACAACTATAATGAAAAACCAATCTTGGTGCCAAGGATATGCTTATATTGATGCTTTTTCTGGGCTTGGCGTGCATATCTCAAGGAAAACCGGTGAGTTTATCAAAGGTTCCCCATTAAATGCCCTCGAGATTGAAAATCCCTTCACTGAGTATCATTACATTGATATTGACAAAGAAAAAACAAAAGTTCTTAGTAGGCTGACTCATGACATTCCAAACATAAAGATATATGAAGGGGATAGTAATGAAATATTGAGGAAGGATATATTGCCGTTACTCACGTATGAAACCAGAAAGAAGGCTCTATGTATTTTAGATCCCTATGGTTTGCATCTCCACTGGGAAACAATTGTGGCGGCAGCCAAATTAAAAACGATAGAAATCTTTTTGAACTTTCCTCTGATGGATATGAATCGAAATGTGTTACACAAGGATCTGTTATCGGCGGACCCCGATCAAATAGAGCGGATGGACAGATTCTGTGGCAGCAATGAATGGCAGGAAATTTTGTATGAAGAAGATAAGCAAATGAACCTTTTTGGAGATACATATAAAGTCAAGGTCGTTAACAGCAATATCAAGCTTGGAGCCTGGTTCAAAAAGGAAAGGTTAGAGAAAGCTGCTGGATTTAAGTTTGTATCCGAACCTGTGCTTATGAGAAACAGTAAAGGCGGTCCTTTATTCTTTCTATTTTTTGCCTCCCACAATGAGACAGGCAAAAAAATAGTCAATGAAATTTTTGAGAAATACAGGGGATACCTGTGATGTTGATATTTAACAAATGTACGAATGAAAGAATTGAAGTCGGGAATCAAATTAAGGAAGAAGGTCTGGCCTACTCTCAAGAAGAGGAGCAAAAGCCGCTTGTAACTGAATTGTGGGCAACCCGAAATTTAAGCAACAAAATCAGGGTTAAAAACTTAGCCAAACGTTCCGGGTTACCGTTAATTTGGGTTGATAAAGTGCCGGGCTCCAATAATAAAAAGGGCATGGAAAAGCTCAATGCTGAAAGGGGTGTCCTGTTATTAAGAGATAGATCAAGTTCTTTTATTGAACGGTTTCAGCACCCTATTGGACGATGCGCAAAATTTTATAAGCTTACAGCTTACAACAATTGTAATTTCTGGTGCGAATATTGTTATCTTTATTTAACTTTCCGAACACAACCCATCTCCACCCATTTTGTCAATTACGAAAAAATGTATGCTGAAATTGAAAGATTTGACAGAACGCGCATACCAAAATCCTTAAAAGTCTTAAATCTTGGTGAGTTGGGTGATCCTCTGGCTGTGGATTACATTACCGGCTTTGCAAAACAAATCATTCCGTTTTTGCCGAAACGTGCCCCAGGGACACGATTGCTTTTTCTCACCAAAAGCGATTGCGTTGACGAGATTCTCAAGCTCAATCACGGTGAACAATCGATTATTTCATTTAGTGTAAATACTGAAAAGGTGTTTCAAGAATTAGAGCATAGGACAGCCTCTCCTGAATCCCGATTGAGGGCTGCAGAAAAAGTTCAGCAGGCAGGTTATGAAGTGCGTTTGAGAATAGATCCGGTTATTTTTTATTCTACCTGGGAAAAGGATTACATAGAGCTGGTTGATAAGATATTTCAATTCGTTCGCCCCACACGGATAACCATAGGTGAATATAGACCCTCCAACGGACTCGCTAACCATATCAGTTTGCGGTTCCCTGATTCTCCATTATTGTGTATTAATAAAAGCTTAGTCCGGGAAGGAGGAAAGCTCAGGTATCCTGAAGATCAAAGGGTTAAGATGTTCAGGACCATTGTTGAAGAAATAAGGAAAAATGACCCCACAGTTAATATTTCTTTGTGTAAAGAACTCCCTTCAATCTGGAAGGCTGTTGGTTTGAACGTAAAAAGATTGTCATGTAACTGTGTTAACTGAATGGCGAGGTTGTAATACGCCATATCGCCTGTATTTGTCGTTAGAGCTTGAATTGTAAGTGAGGTTAAGAAATTCTCGATTTAAAATTTGATACAGCTAAGATTACTTTTTTTGAACAAACCAGAACGTAGGGTGACGGAGTTCGGAAAGATGGACGGTTGCTGTGGATGGTGCCGGGGAAAATTAAATACTGGTGGTCAATGAAATGGATATTACTTTATTAGGGGAAAGGCTTTGGGAAATGCTATCCTAAAGCTTATACACGTTCTGCGCGAACGTCCCGTACGGACCGTGTTTTCAATAGGAAAGGTGGAATGAAGAAAAACAAAGTTGGCAGAAACCAACCGTGTCCCTGCGGTAGTGGAAAAAAATTTAAAAAATGTTGCTATGGCAAAATATCGGTGGATAAGTCTTCAAATATGCTTTTGCCACTTTTAAGCAAAATTAATTATGGATCGCCTTTATTAAACGATTCTTTTTTTATATCGAATCGGGTGCATGAAATTTCTGCACCACGTTTGCTTTATTCCAATTTATTAAATCCCGAAATAGAGCAAATTACATCCAAGTTGACAAGCCAATTGATAGATCGTGGACAAAAAGAAGCTATTGTCATTGAAAAGGCAGAAAATGCTGATGAGCTTATTAATTTAATGCGCAAGGGGGTAGATGTCTTAAATCATGAAATGTTAAAAGAAAAGCTATTGCAAAAAAAAGAAACAACAGTTCCAATTATTCTAAATGAATTGAAGAAACCTCAAAGTCCTCAATTTGTTGAAATATCAATAAAAATATTGTATTTCTCAGAGATAGATTGTTCGAATGAGATTGTAGAAATACTACAAAAAACAAACTTAAATGCGTATACGGTCTCATTGCTTTGCATTCTTTTAGGATTTTATGGTGTAGAAGAATATGTAGAAATATTATGGAAATATTACCATTATTTTAAAGATCGATTTCCTAATGAGACATTTAGTGATGGCCCATTAATAAGTTTATCAGAGATATGGGAAAGAAAAAAGGAAAGTAGTTAGAAATGAAAACGGGCGTTTACACTTTGGGAATTGATTGGAAGAGGTGAATCGGATGGCAAGGAAGAAAAAAACCGGCAAAAAACCGATTGAGCAGTATGATCATAAGGGGAAAAAGCGGGTCAATAATCCGCCTGTTGGTTTGGTAACTCCTGATACCGATAAAGAGACCGGCAAAAAAACCTATGCATATGATCCGCATATCGATCCGAGCCTGCAATGGGCCGGCAAGGCCGAACATACGTCGTTTGAAGTTCCTACCGTATCCCTTCATGTCCATGAGCGCATCGATCCCCGTACCATCATTGAGGCAGTACGAAAAAGAAACGAGCAAAAGCATGAACAGCTTTCCCTGTTTGCCACGCCTGAGGAAAATCCGCCGCTAAGGGAAGCCATCGAGTTTTACAAGCACAAACACAACTGGTCAAACCGTCTTATGGCAGGTGACAGCCTGCTGGTGATGAATTCCCTGCTGG
>CAZKDT010000183.1:0-6336 GCA_964551515.1 uncultured Desulfobacteraceae bacterium
GTCTATTTGATGCCATGTTGTTTACCCTGCGGGAAAGCCGGAGGACTCCAGATCCGGCGTTGCCAAGGGTTCGCAGTAGATTTATTACGGCTTTACCCTTGGCGTCTTGGCTCTGAAGTCCTCCGACTTTTGCAACGTTAGGGTTAACTGGACTAAAAAGTTGCTTTTTACAACCTGAATTTTGCATGAAAATTAATGAGATTTTTTAAACGGCTTAATTGGAGCGGGTATAGACAAAATCACATAATCCCAGTTTTTACCCAAATGTTAAACCCGCCTGCCACTGCGAGGCACGAGCGGGCAGGTCGGATGATGATCTTTTTTATTCATTAATTTTCACCCGAAGGGCGAGGCGGAGGCTTCCATATGCTGTGTTATTAAGGGTTCATAATAGTTCACTATGACTTCATCCTTAAATGCCTTGCATATGAAAGCCTCCGTTTCGTGCAAAATTCAGGTACAAGGGAAGGTGAAATCGTTTGAAGTTTACTGCGACACATCTTCAATAATTTTCTTAACCATCTCAGCATAACTGTATTTGGTATGAGCCAGATGGTAGCCGGTCTCGGCGATTTTTTTGCGCTCTTTGTCATGTTGGAGATAATACCTGATTTTTTCACAGCACTCTTCTATACTCTCAAACCAGTCCAGTTCTACTCTCCGGTCAAATATTTCCTCTAAAGAAGGAGAATAGGCGGTTAACAGGAATCCACCACACCCCAGAGTGTACCAGGTGCGGTTGGAAAAATAAAGGTCTATTGTTGGATCAATATTCCATCCGAGTATTATTTTTGCACCGGCGCATATTTTCCTGTATTCAGCGGCATAAACATGTTTCATCATGGATTTCATACCGACCTTTTCCCATTCTTCACCCCATAATTTCAGATCAAAATGTTTTGCAACTTCCCGCATACATTCTGTTCGTTCCGATGTGTTAACCTTCCCTATAAAAGCGATGTCACTTTGGTAAAATTTATCAGGTGTTTTTACCATATAATGAGCATCTGGATCACATCCACCGGTTATAAATTTGGCATTTACTCCCTGTTTTTGGTATTGCGGAATTTCTCCCCGATTCGTTAGATACATAATATCCGCTTGCCGAGCTAACATGATGAGTTCCTCAAAGTTGCTGCTACTAATGCTTTTCAGGCAGTCATCAAAATACATTACCGCGGGCGTTCTTTGTTTAACCTGCATAAGAAGCTCGAATGATATATCCCGGCCGTGGAAAAAGAGGAGATCGGGTTTCAACAAAGATATAACTTTGTAGCATATGGCATACGCTAAATTTTCCCCTAAGTATGATTTTATTTTTGAAAATTTTATCCAGAAGGTTTTATGCCCTTTCTGTTGGAATGCTTTTTTAAAATAATAATAAATTTTAGTGTGTCGCTTTGACTTGGCGACAATTACGATTTTCATATTCATGATCCTTATTGATGGCGGCATTGTGTATTTTCATCACTTACGGGTGTCTATCTGTTCGCAGGTGTGATATGCTGTTGATTCAATTACATGGCAATTTGCTCTATTTGCGGCATTGATGATTTTGAATATCTTCTTTTCGGAATTGACTACATACTTTTGCTCACTACGTCGCCTGCGCATTGCTTTCCTGAATCTTGGAATAGCAAGAATTATTGAAATTACCGTCATGCCATCTAAAAGAAAGGGCGAATAAAAAAGTCTTAACAGTTGAAACAAGATTTGCTTTCTCAATAGTTCGGGACTAGTAAGATTTTTCCAGAGATAGAGCAAGCGGTTTCGTTTGCGGATTGCCCTAATTTTAAAACGTCTAAAGGAACGTGCGATTGTTCCTTTATGAAAATGGGTTACACGGGATTCAGGAACAACAATGCATTTCCACCCTCTTCGCCAGGCACGAAAACCAAGATCTGTGTCTTCATAATAAAAGGGCGCAAATAAATCATCGAAACCTTTTAATATTAAAAATAGTTTTTTGTGAACAGCAAAAGCTCCTCCAAGTGGAAAAAGGGTGCACCATGGACTGGGTAATGATGAAGTATTGTTCAAAATCTGCTGGGTAGGGAATGTTTTATAGCGTATTTTTCCTCTCCGGAAATAGGGCATGCTGATTGTTACGTCGCTGGGGCTGCCATTTTCGTTTAAAATCAATGGTGATGCAGCAAATACAGTCGGATCTTTCAAGTTATTTATGAGTGGAGCAATAAAATCAGGGTCTACTTCAACATCGGAATTCAGAAAAATCAGAACAGGATGCTTTGCTGCTTGGGCTCCTGACCAGCATGCTTTTCCGAAACCACGGTTCTGGTCGTGGGTAACTGTTCTTATGTCTGGAAATTCTTTTATTAACAGGTTGACTGACCGGTCTGTACTGGCATCGTCTACAACGATTATTTCAGTATTGCCTTGGTAGTTCTTTTGTGCGGTCAGGACAGATGGAAGGTATGCTTTAAGTAGATCGGAGCCGTTCCAGTTGGGAATAATAATACTGACAGATATCATTTCTATTGTTTTAGTACCTTATTTTGAGGTTTATCGATTTAAGAGTAATTTGTCATAAAGATTTTCACCGGCGGGTGATAAGAAGTTGAATTTCTAAGAAAATAGCATAAGATAATGAAGCTTATGTGTCAACTAAAATCAGATCGATATATGATGTGTAAAAGGATTCATGCAATTGATCATGCTGTGGACATAAATAGAAGGTTTGTTTCTTGCCACCTATCTATCACCGATAGAGATTGATATGAGGGGTTTTCATTGGACTAATGATTTTGTCGGCTTTTTAGGGTTATTTGAGTTATTTTCGCAGCCATCACCAGCTCGGCAAATGAGGACATGGCTGAAATCAAAAATCCGCGCCAGCCATCCAGTATGCCCAGACGCAGAACAAAATCCTTAAAAAATCGGAACGGAGGTCGAAATAACAGATGAAAAACCGGTGCGCTGATTCCTTTCTCGAACTTATCTTTCGCCTTCCATGACGAATACCGGTTGATTTTTGCTACCCAAGATGTCATGGAAGAAATGCTATGATGCTCAAGGTGGGTCATAAGCAATCTGGTATTTTTGAGTTTAATCTCGGCATGGACACGCTTTTCTTGATATCGCCCGAGATCCCTTCGAAATAGGCGGAGAACCCTGTCACGGCCCCATCCAGAGTACTTGACTTGCTTACCCATAAGGTAATTCTTACGCCCAATCCAGTAGCCGTCCTTATCGGGCCCTTTCCTCAATATTTCCTTGATTTCATCGCTGAGGACTAACGGAATCCTTTCGTCACTATCCACAATCAATACCCAGTCATGTTTTGCCTGAGGTATAGCCCAATTTTTCTGGCTGGCGGAATTGATATACTCATGCTGGAGTATTCGATCTGTATACTGTCGAACAATATCCAGGGTACGATCCGTACTGAAAGAGTCTACCACTAATATTTCGTCCGCCCAAAGCACACTCTGAAGACAGGCTTCGATATTTTTTTCTTCGTTGTAACATGGGATCAATACGGTAAGCTTTTGCCTTTGATTATTATTACCATTCATAAAAGAACCTTTTTTTGACCACCACCCTAAATCGACTCAAGTGTCACGCTCTTGCGATTTTTTGATTGTTCCAAGTCTTGTAACACTGGATTAAATTCCACTCATTTTGGTATTTGATTTGCCCCATAAGATGTTACCTGTTAGTCATGAGGTTTGCGAGCGACCATAATTAGTTTTCGTCCGAAGAAAACAGTGCTTCTCAATACCTCATCTAATATAGTGCGTTGCATATCTGGAGGAATTTTAGATCGCTTGGCGCGGACCAGCTTTCGGGTTGCCAATGTAACAGGCAGAAACAGGAACGGAGCCAAAAGCAGAGACCTCCAGGAATATCGAGTAGTATCCACGCCGAGGACTTTAAAGCCTACATGCGTGAGGTAAAAGCGGAGTTGGAATATGTTAATTAGAAACACATGGCCAAAGTAAATTCCCTCAGCACCCGAAGTATGACTCGGGCATTCTGATCGGTAGGATATTGGTGAAATTACCATGGCGCGTTTTGGGTGAGCGTGACCGGTCAGAAGTAGACCAAGGCGACCTTCGAAGTTAAGTAAATTGGGCGTCGTTACAATGAGGATACCCCCGGGTTTCAGGATTCTATGAAACTCTTGGAGCACTCCTATCTGATTGTCAATGTGTTCGATTCCCTCCGAATGGAGGATGCCGTCAAAAGAAGAATTGTCATAGGGAAGAGGCTTTGTCATGTCTACCCGATCACAGGTAAATCCTTCTCCGTAGCAGTGCTCAGGAAATAGATCAGCCGCCTGAACGCTGTAGCCGTCTGCGGTAAGTCGGCGGCTGTTCACGCCATCGCCTGCCGGCAGGTCAAGGATCATGCCGGATTGGAAATAACATCTAAATCGCTCAGCTATATCATCGTGAATATGCGGGCTTCGTGTTAACCGTTGAATTAATCCCATCTTTACCTCGCGTTATAATCGATTATGTCTGTTAATAGGAGGTGCGTCTCCGAAACCGATGGTTTTATAGCAGACAAGTACTTTCTCCACATATCTCTGTTGGTTAAGGACATCCTCTGCATACTTTCGGGCAGCACGCGAAAAGTTCATCCTTTTTTCTTTTTCCCTAAACATGGTTATTATGGCCATTGCAAGATCGTTTGGGTTGTCATCAACTAGTAGCCCAGTCTTACCATCCTTTATGAGCTCAGGCAAAATCCCTCTCTTGGTTGCCACGACCGGTTTGCCGGAGGCTAACGCTTCCCTCACTGCCCGACAGGAACCATCACTACCAGGGTGTATAAAAATCTTAAAATCAAACAAGTTCAATACGTCCTGGTAATCGTCATCTCGATATCCAGTAAAAATGACATTATTTTGCAACCCCTTTTTTCTTACTGGTTGTCGGGCGATTGTATCAATATGGGTTCCTCTTCCAACGATCAAAAGTTTAAACTGGGGAATTTCCCTCACAACTTGCTCCACAGCGCTCAACAACAATGAAAAATCTCGGTGTTTTTGAACTCGTGCAACAATTCCAGCCACAGGGTCATCAGTTGTAAGTCCGAATGACATACGCAGTTGCTCACTTTTGGGAGCCGGTCGAAACTTCTCCAGGTCGACAGGGATATCTATCTGTTCGATCCATTTTCCAGGAAAAACCCGCGAAAGATAAGCCTGCACACGTAAAGAGGCCGCCATAATCCGGGCAGTGTTGTGCAAAATGAACCGTCTCCTGAAAGAGAGCCGAGCCGCTTGACCTTCATAATAAGTCCTTACCAGTATACTACCGAAACCGGCCAACACAGCGGTTAAGGCGTCGTTATCTTGATGACTGTGAATTATGTCAATGCTCTCTCTATCAACAACTTTTTTTAAGGAAAAAATGTCGGGGATAATCCTCCAATTTAGATGTTTGTTAAGTAGGAAATCATTTATATGCCGAATATTTCGCTCGTTGGCTTTGTTCAAAATATGATTTGCTAAGCCCTTGCGCCGTCCACAGGCAAAGATTATTTGAAAATTCGGGTATGCATTTAACCAGGAAGCTAAATTAAGTGCGTGGTCTGCCGGGCCGGTCCATTTTCGATTACTAAAAAGATGTAAAACTCGTGTCACGACACCCTCATAACTTGATGTTCGGGAACGTCTATCCCTCTGTAGGCGTAAGACTTATTTTTTGATCAGATACTTTAAAGCGGTCTTTTTTGCTCGTCCCGTCCTGTTTTAGGTGAAGATTCGAATATTATATCTTTGTCTTCATCAAACTTATAGGCTTAAAAAAATTATTCAAAATAGGTAGTCTGTGTCCGGTGAAATCTTTAATCAAACATTTCTTAGGATCAAGGCGGGTCAAGTTTATTTTCAAAGATTGCCATCACTCAGGAAATTTCCTGCTAATTTAATGAACCATTTACGGCAACTCTCCGAATTTACGATCCATTTTGTAGTCGGAAGGCCCCAGGAGGTATTTAAAAAAAAGAGCTTCTCCTGAGTGGATTCCCCAAGCCGAGCGGCCGCTGTTTTGTCGTACATATTAGGATAATTGAAAATACGGAACACGAGAAGCAGGATAGCGTTGTGAGCTATCGCGTGCTTATCAAAACACACTTGAGCCCCTTAATAAAATAATAAAAAGCCACTTTATAAAATCGGATGAAGCCAAAAGATCGAATTATGCCCAGCTTTCAAACTAACTGTAAAACATTGAAACAGACTACAATCAGTAATAAAACTTTTCTTAATAACAAAAATAAACCAGGGAGTCAACATTCTAAAATTCGCCCTGAATATTTGATATAAGCCCGAACGAGTTTCACAATACGGCGTAAAAGGCGCAC
>CAZKDT010000184.1:0-6322 GCA_964551515.1 uncultured Desulfobacteraceae bacterium
AGGATAAGGGCCTGTCCTTGCCTAATTTAGACTTATTTTTTACTATACGAATAACAAATCTGGCAGCTTTAAATAGGAGTGTATATCGTGTAGTCTGTTTTGGCATGACCCTTTTTTTTATTTGACTTATTTTATCCATATCCGTATTTCTTAAATTTGTCGAAGGTGTCCCTTATGGCAATACTTGATTTTTTGTTAAATCTACAATAAATATAATTCAGTGAGAGCATCCATAACAACAACCATGAAAAAGATAAAGGATGGAACGATGAAAAAAAAGAGTTGTCGGTTTATTCTTTTATTTTTTTTCTTTACCTGTAATTTTTCAACTTTGCCCTTTGCAGGGGCAGAAGGAGGAACCATGGAACTAATAAGCTCGGCATTTAGCGAAGGTGCGATGATCGCAGGCAAGTATACCTGTGACGGGGCGGATGTGTCACCTCCGTTGAACTGGAGGGCACTCCCTGCCGGCACAAAAAGTCTTGCGCTGATCTGTGATGATCCGGATGCTCCGGTGGGCACTTGGGTTCATTGGGTATATTATGATATTCCGGCAGGAACGGAAGGCCTGCCGGAGAAAGTGTCAGCCAATGAGCGACCGGTGCAAGGCGGCACACAGGGGAAAAATGATTTTCGTAAGATAGGATATGGCGGCCCCTGCCCCCCTGGCGGCACTCACAGGTATTATTTCAAATTATACGCCCTTGATACAACCCTGAACTTATCTCCCGGAGCTACAAAAAAGCAAGTTTTAAAAGCAATGGAAACTCACATCATCGACCAGGCCCAGCTTATGGGTAAATACAGGCGCTGATTTAAGCACTAAATAATTGCATACAAATAGAATATCGGTTAATAGAATAGGGTTCAGAGCTTCAGAGGTTCAGGAACCTTGAACCCAAATGTTTACTGAAAAACATGAACATCGAACATTGAACATCGAATGTTGAATGAAAGACAAAAACAAGAGCAAGAATTTTACTCGATTTTACAGTAAATTGAAGAGCGAAGCGATATCATTATTCGACGTTCAATGTTGGACGTTCATCTTTTAAAACAATCTTGAACCTTTACAAAAGATCGAAGGAATGGATTATGAAAAGCTTTTTGTGTTCTGTTGTTATTTTGCTGGTGATGACCCAAAGCGTGGGTGCAGATGATAAAGATGTCGCAAAAAAATTATTAGAAAGCAAGATTGAGGCGGCAATTGCTGTTTTACAGAAAAAGGATCTCGATCAGGAAGGAAAGAACAAACAAATCATCGAAATTGTAACACCTATCTTTGATTTTCCACTCATGGGCAAACTCTCCTTGGGGAGAAAATACTGGCCCGGTCTCACCAAAGAAGAGAGACAGAGATTCACCGATCTCTTTACCAAACGCCTGAAGGAGTCGTATCTTGACAAACTCGCGCTTTATACCGATGAAAAGATGGTTTTTAAAACGTCTGTTCAGGAAAAAAGAAAAATTAAGATTCAGACCGAACTGATATCAAAAGATAACACGATATCCATGCTCTACAAATTTCATAAATCAAAGCACGGCTGGTTGATTTATGATATAGAGATCCAGGGTGTCAGTATTATTTCAACCTACCGGTCTCAATTTGACCAAGTCCTCAGCAAGGGCACTATTGATGAGCTTTTAATCAAATTGGAAAAACCGGAAAATTCTGAAACTAAATAATCCGCCTTAGTGAAATAGTAATTTCTCAATTTCTGGTATATTAAATGATAATATTGACCCGCCAACTGATAATAAAATGTAACCAGTAGGCTCCATAATTTATTGAGATGTTACCTGAAATACTCTTATATAAGGATTAATATGGCAAAACTTCACTCTCTGACTGTCTCTTTTTTCGATAAGGTCATATTAAAGCGGCCCGTACTCACCATTATCTTTATTTTGGCGGTGGTCTGTTTCCTGGGCTATAAGGCAAAGGACTTCAGACTTGACGCATCGGCAGAAACCCTGGTTCTCGAAAACGACGAAGATCTGCGTTATTCTCGCCTTATCGATTCACGATATGGTCTGCAAGAGTATCTGGTGATGACCTATGCCCCTGAAGACGATCTGTTTTCAGAC
Source organism: uncultured Desulfobacteraceae bacterium (assembly GCA_964551515.1). Classification (GTDB taxonomy): domain Bacteria; phylum Desulfobacterota; class Desulfobacteria; order Desulfobacterales; family UBA11574; genus S5133MH16. The sequence continues at coordinate 2,089 of CAZKDT010000184.1, forward strand.
AAGGTACTGTCAAACCTGGCCCGGTTGCGTGATGATTTAAAGAACATGGCAAGGGTGTCTTCAGTGATTTCAATACTTGACGTTCCTTTGCTGGAAAGCCCTCCGGTACCGATTAAAGAACTGGCCAGCAATATCCAGACACTGGAATCCCAAACGGTCGACAAAAAACTGGCAAAAATCGAGTTTGAAAACAGTCCTCTTTATCAAAATCTTCTGGTCAGTCCGGATCTTAAAACCACCGCACTTCTTATATATTTACCTATTGATGAAATTTACCAGGATCTACTTGCCCGTCGCAATGGTTTTCAGGAAAAAAAAGCGGCAGGTTCCCTTACTGCTGCGGAACGTATTGAATTCAGGAATGTCACCGAACAATTTAGAAATCATCGGGACAAGATGAGAAAGGCCCGGCATCAGGATATTGCTGAAATCCGTTTGATTATGGACAAGTATCGTGAAGACGCCCAACTCTTTCTTGGCGGCGTCAGTATGATCGCGGACGATTTGATCAGCTTTATCAAGAACGATTTGAAAGTATTCGGCCTTGGGGTACTGTTTTTTCTAATCCTCACATTAGGTATTATTTTTAGAAAAATACGCTGGATCTTTTTGCCCATACTATGCTGTGCTTTTTCCACGATTGCCATGATGGGACTTCTGGGCTTGTTTGACTGGGAGGTTACGGTCATATCGTCTAATTTTATATCCTTACAGCTTATTATCACCATGGCCATAACCATCCACCTGATTGTTCGATATCGCGAACTCAGTTTAAAAAATCCTGAAGCCGGGCAACGGCAACTTATCCTTGATACGGTCCGTCTGAAGATGAAGCCATGCCTCTACGCCGCGCTGACAACAATCGCGGGCTTCGGTTCGCTGCTATTCTGCAATATCCTGCCGGTGATAACCTTTGGATGGATGATGAGTGCCGGAATTAGTGTATCCCTGGTAATGACCTTCCTTCTGTTCCCATCCGTATTGATGCTGACGAGTAAAGAATCTTTGCGTCCCGGGAAAAAATCGCGCTTTTCGCTAACATCGTTTTTAGCTGCGTTCACCCAGGCACACGGCACGTTTATACTCATAATAAGCTGTATTGCCTTTATACTGAGCGTAATTGGAATATCAAGACTGGAGGTTGAAAACAGTTTTATAGATTATTTTAAACATACAACTGAGATTTATCAGGGGATGAAAGTTATCGATCAGAATCTGGGAGGCACCACGCCCCTTGATGTGATTCTTGATTTTGAGAAGGTTGAAACATCAGCACCTGCCGTTGCATCCGAAACCGAAACGAAAGATGGCGATGAATTTGACGAGTTTGATGAATTTGATAAAGCGGAAAGCAAAAAGAAATATTGGTTTACTTCTGCCAAAATGGCCCGGGTTGTCGCTGTGCATAATTATCTTGAAAGTCTGCCTGAAACCGGTAAAATTCTGTCTCTGGGAACCATGATGAAGGTAGCTGAAAAATTAAACAATGGCAATCCCCTAGACAATTTTCAACTGGCCCTGCTATACAGCGAGCTGCCGGAAAAATTCAGAAATATCGTGCTGACACCTTATGTATCTGTTGAAAATAATGAGACCCGTTTATCAATCCGTGTCAGAGATTCTGAAAAATCATTGCGGCGAAACGAACTGCTTGAAAAGATACGCCATGATCTGGTAAATAAGCTGGGGTTAAAAAAAGAACGGGTTCATTTAACCGGAATGCTGGTTTTATACAACAATATGCTGCAAAGTCTCTTTAAGTCCCAGATCCTGACCCTGGGCGTTGTCATACTGGCGCTGATGGGCATGTTCCTGATCCTTTTCAGGTCGTTGAAAATTGCCTTGATTGCCATTTTCCCCAATCTGCTTTCCATTGGCGTCGTCCTTGGCGTCATGGGATGGGTGAAACTTCCCCTGGATATGATGACCATTACCATAGCATCAATTAGTGTTGGAATTGCTGTAGATGACACGATTCACTATATTCATAGATTTATAACTGAGTTTCAAATCGACCGGAATTATATTTTGACCATGCATCGGTGTCATGAAAGCATTGGACATGCAATGTTTTATACGTCGGTGACAATCATTATTGGTTTTTCGATTCTGGTTTTGTCCAATTTTATTCCAAGCATTTATTTCGGCCTGTTAACAGGATTGGCAATGTTGATTGCCTTAATTGCCGCCTTGACAGTTTTACCGCAACTGATAGTAGTTTTTAAACCATTTGGTGATGGAGCCAAGGAGGGTTAGCCAATTTGGAAAGGTATTTGATAATATGAAAAAAAAACAGTTGACTTATATATTTTTGTTTTCCTTGTTTTTTATTTTTTTGTCCACCGGGTGCGCCCATAGACCGGCAACCTCTCCCCAAGCAGTATTGGAAGATTTGCAAAATGATCAGGACCGGCAAATCACAACCGATGAGATGGAACATATTTCATCAGACCTGGAAATGAAAGATAAATCTGATGAAGATTTTTTTGAAGAGGAATTCGAAGAAGATAAATTGCAGGTAGCAGATCCTCTTTTCCCCTGGAACCGGGCCATGTTTCATTTCAATGACAAACTTTACTTCTGGGCCTTGAAACCTCTGGCCAGAGGATACAAAGCAGTTACTCCGGATTTTTTCAGAACCGGCGTGAAAAATTTTTTCCGCAACATTACCACACCGATAAGATTGGTCAACTGCATACTTCAGGGAAAAGGGAATGCCGCGGCAATTGAATTTTCAAGGTTTATTGTAAACACCACCATCGGTGTTCTTGGGTTTAGACGTCCGGCCGACGAATTGCCTCAGTTTGCCCCTCCTGATGCAGAAGACCTGGGCCAAACTTTAGGCAACTATGGCCTTGGAAACGGATTCTACATTGTGTGGCCGATACTGGGGCCGTCCACATTGCGGGATTCAATTGGAAGGGCGGGGGACTTTTTTTTGGATCCTGTAAGTTATGTTGAGCCGACTGAAGCGTCTTTGGGCATCAGGGGATTCGATACGGTAAATAATACTTCATTTCGAATCGGGGATTACGAGTCCTTCAAAAAATCGGCCATAGATCCATATACGGCACTTCGTGATGTCTATCTTCAGGTCCGGGAAAATAAAATAAAAAATAACTTTTAGTTAGTGTCCATCCAGAAATGGTAGATTTTGCTTTGCCGTTTATGGATGGACACTAGTTAAGCTAACTTCCAGTGTGTTTTGCCGAAAAAAACAGGAAGTTCGGCAGCACATACCGGACCGACTTTCACGGACCGACCGCTTTGCTCAGCCAGATTGTTACAGATCATTGCAGCGAAACCCGGCAAAAAAAGGGTTGATTCCGGAGCGATTTGGTCGACTTTTTCTCTGGCGAGTACCTGCATAACCCGTTCGGCTGTCAGAACTTCGTAGACGATAGCCATATCCACGGTATGACCATCCGTGTCCACAATCATGTACCAGAACGGACTCAAAGTCGTGGAAAGTATGGCAGTGAGAACTTCACCGGTGAGTTTTGAGTTGCCCGATACCAGGATCGGTGAATCCTTTTCCGGCTGGTTGATGGGAAAGAGTCCGGTGGGTCCGGGATTCGGGAGCTGTAATACCTCTATTTCGGGCAAGATCTCATCCGGCTTTGCCGCCCAGAGCAGGGAAAGAAAACGTTTCCTTGCAATTTTGCAATGAGAGGGTTTAAGTTCTCCGGAACGAAGTTTGTTCAGAAACTCTTCTCGAGTGTGAAACCCGCAGGCTTTAAAGTCACTTGAAGAAATATAAGTGTTTATCGGAATGCTTTTTTCGTAAAGGTCTGCCCGTAACATTAATTCATCCTTCCTTCCTAAGAGATATTTGCCACCAAGGCACAAAATCCACAATTAAGAAACCAAACATTTTTGAGTTCTTAAAGCAGACGGTCGATTTCGGACGTTAAGCGTTTCATTATTTCTCCGGCCTTTCCCATAATGATATAATCACTTGTTCCTCGTGTAAGCGGTGTTCTTTCCGTATTGATTTCTATAATTTTTGCACCGGCACGTTTTGCAATGGCAGGCATAAAAGCGGCGGGTTGAATAAGGGCGGATGTTCCGATAACCAGTATAATGTCACATTCCGAAACAACTTTTTTGGACCGATAAAGATGCTGCGGAGGTATCATCTCACCAAAGAACACACACTCGGGTTTGTAAATCCCGCCGCATTCACAGCGGGGAGGAATTTGGGTGATATCGATTTTGGCTGTTTCTAATCTAC
>CAZKDT010000185.1:0-6292 GCA_964551515.1 uncultured Desulfobacteraceae bacterium
TTGGCGGCTAAAGGCCAGGATTTGCCTGACCACATCTTTGGCGCGCATGCTGGCAATACGAATCTCTTCCAAATTGTGCCTTGCCGGATTCCAATCCGGAACATCATCCATTGCAAGTTCAGTATTACCAACTATTATCCCCAGCATGTTATTGAAGTCATGGGCAATGCCGCCTGCGAGTGTGCCGATGGATTCCATTTTTTGGACATGTTGGAGTTGAGACTGGAGTTTGGTTTTCTCTTCCTCTGCTATCTTGCGTTCGGTAATATCACGCGAGACGCCATAGATGCCGTCAATTGCGCCTGAATTGTCACGCATTGCTTTCATGCTGTTCTCCATCCAGACAGTGGATCCATCCTTGCGATAGTACTCGACCTCAATGGTGACGGACCGGTCTGGGTCAGCGTTACCCGCCTCATCGCGCCGAAGCTCTTCCAGAAACATCATCTGAACTCTCTTCAGGGATTCCGGCGTGATCATTTCCTCTAAGGTTTGCCGTTTTCGTTCTTCGGGTGTAAAACCAAGTATCTTTTCTATGGAGGGACTTACATAGGTGGTTTGAAAATCCAGATTTACAGTCCAGATGATATCGGCTATCTTCTCTGTGAGGAATTTAAATCTTTCCTTACTCTCCTGCAGCGCTTCCTCCGACCGTTTGCGATCGGTAATATCTCTAAAATTCCATACTCGACCGGCTATCTGCCCATTTCGAATCAAGGGGGACGAATATCGTTCAAAAACACGACCATCTTTAAAATTGAGCAAATCGAAATTCTCACCCGATGTTTTGTATAAAGCCTGAATCTTTGAAAGGAATGCTTTGGGTTCTTTCAACTGATCTAAAACAAAATCCAAAAGCTTTTTATCTTCTTTTTTCTTGATGAGTTCTTCCGGGATTCGCCACAATTGGAAAAAACTTTCGTTCGCGCAAATGACTTGCCCCTTCTCATTCACCACAAGGATGCCATCTGCAGTCGATTCAATGATAGCTCTGAGAAGTTCTTTGCTCTCCCGCAGTTCCTGCTCGGCCTGTTTTCGCCAGCTAAGAAGTTTTGATAGTGCTTCCGTCTCTTTTAGATAAAGGTCTCCGGTTTGCTTTGAGATTCTTTTATAATGCTCAATTTCTTTTTTTGCTTCTTCAACCTTCCCTTCTAATTCGATTTTCGAAAATGCTGTCATGTTTGCATTTGTCCTTTAGCAAAAACCAGTAAAACTCCTGTCCAATCTAATCCATTGTTCTTCCCGAGCAAGGGGGCAACCTCTACTCCGGAATAAAATCCAAGCAAGGCTGTGTTATATTGATTAAATACATTCTGAACTTCATAGGCTTCCTCAGTTAACGCGTCTGAAAATTTTACTGTTCTCCCAGCACAATCAATATATAATCCAAAAACAGGCTTTTCTCCATTTGCAATTATTTCCTCTAACAATTCTGATGAATTTTTCTTCGCGGACTCTATCATCATTTTATTATTTCTCAACATGAACATGATTTTTGAACCTTCTTTTAGATCCGGCTCAAAAAGAACAATACCCTCTCCATTTGGGAGAACGCCTGTAATCAGTCTGTTTAAAAAATATTTTTCTTTGAGGTTCCCAAATTTCTCCCCGTAGTTTACACCGATTGTCAAACGTTTAACAGGAACCTGACTTCGCCAGTCCTTGTTTCCATATTGATTATCAATCATATTAACAACAGATTTTCCATCCACTTCATAAAGCACCGATCCTTCAATTTTGGTTATAGTATGATAGATTCCATCTTTCGGTATACAACCGTGCATAATTCGAAAATGCGGATTTAAATCTCCACCTAATAGAGTTCCAACAACACTTTGATTATCAACATACGAACCGCAGAATTGTTTTGTATGGCTAAATTCATAATCCCCTATTACTCCCCCACCTATAATCGGCACATCTGATTTTAATGTTTCTTCAATGCCTTGGATTAGCAGTGAGGATGCGTTGATAACCGGTGGCGTAGTTTCTGTTGGTGGATTTTTTATTGAATCATAGAATATGAGCAAAATTCTACCATCTATGCTGTCTGATAATTTTTTGGCTAATTTTTGACCTGCCAGTTTTTCATTTTTATTCAGACCATCTGCTGAAGCTACTCTAAACTGAATTGTTTCTGACTCTATTATAGCAACACCTGCTGTGTAACCTTCATATGAAAGGCTTTCATTAGTGATTATGCCAATTGCTGAACCACCTATTATTGGCACTTGATTTCCAACAACAATTTGCAAACCTTTAAAATATTCTTCGTGATCAACCTGGCCACTACAAAATGCTATCACAAAAGCAGGCCTCTCGATTTTACCATTTTTTATTGCATTGTTAGCCACTTTCTTCCCTAATGAAATAGAGTTTTTTTGGTTGTCATATCCGATTCCGACTTTCAATTTTTCTCTCCTGCGTAATCATAGTGAGTTACTAATTTTCTACGATGATACCCCAAATTTTTTAGGCTGGTTTTTGACCATCAGAACATCTTCCGGACGCTTAAAATACAAAAGGCCTATACACTTTTCATTTTTGATATCATATGTGAACCTTTATTCATTACATAGGGTTTGTCTCTGAATGAGACTATAATTGTTTCCCCCTTAATTCCTGACATATCTTGCCATGATTACACAAATAAGTCAACGCGAGATATGTAATCTGAATATTTGATATAAGCCCGAACGAGTTTTACAATACGGCGTAAAAGGCGCACATAGGCTGTCAGTTGACGAATTCGGGTCTCTCAAGCCGGAAGGCAGTTTTTTTCTAAATATCGAAGGTAGTTACAGAAAAGGGGATCCGGTCAGATCCCTGTATCATTTAAGGTTGGATATTAAATTGGTTGATGAGGTAGGTTTCTTTTTAGCTCGGGAGCTTTTTTGGCACAATCCCGCAAAACTGCCGGTTCCTGCACAATGGGTGACAGTCACTAGACAGCGGCTCAAGGATGCGGTTGAATATGTATTTTGGTTTGGAAAAACAGAACGACCTAAGGCCAGCAATCGAAATGTTCTTACCCCTTACAGCAAATACATGAAACGGCTTTTGGTGAAAGGGTATCGCGCAAAGGAACGACCGAGCGGCCATAAAATAACTAAAAAATGGAAGCGTGACCTTGGCGGTGCCATTCCTTCAAATCTAATAGAATGCGGAAACAATAGCGCCAATGATGCGTATTTGATGTCGTGCAAAGAATCAGGCATAAAATCTCATCCGGACCGCTTTCCATGGAATCTGCCGGATTTTGCAATTAAATTGACAACCGACGCCGGGGCGGTAGTACTTGACCCATTCGCGGGAAGCAATACTACCGGACAAATTGCAGAATCTTTGGATCGAAAATGGATAGCCCTTGAAATTGAGCGGGATTATTTGGAAGGCAGTAAATTTAGATTTTGGCCAATCGTCAACAGCAAGAAAAAGGAAGCTTCAGACAAAAAACAACTCACGCTTTTTAAATAGTGGCATCATGAGCGTATCAACATCGGCCATTTTTGCTTCCAGCCTCACTATTTTTTCAAATACCATACCCTAAGGAAGACCGATATCCGAAAATGTATGCCGAACCAACCCAGCCTTTAAAGAACGGACTGTCAAAATCTTATCCTGTGCGCGTTGTGAGCTTTTTGAGCGGGAGAAATGTTGTCCTGTCCAGCAATGTATAGTCTTTTTGTGTGCAGAGCAGAATGCCTACGGGCGGATTGTCACCGTCGGTTGTCATTTTCTTTTTGTGCCAGCTCACATAGGTGTTTAGCTGGCCGATGTCTTCGTGGCTAAGGATGCGGCTTTTAAATCTATCAATCCTGATTTAAAACTAAAAGATATCTTCGATGAGATCGTTCAAGGTTTCCTGAAGCCTGGCGTCATCGGTTAAGGGAAGACATATGGCGGACCGGCACGCATCCTGAACCGGGATGTCCCGTCCGATCAACTGAGCGGCATAAATTAAAAGCCGGGTGCTGGCCCCTTCGGTAAGGCCATGCTCCCTGATGTTTCTTATTTTTCCCGCCAGAGATACCAATTTGAAAGCGGTTTTTATATCGATATCTCCTTCATGGGAGACGATTTCGGCTTCTTTTTCGGGTTCGGGATAATCGAACTCTAATGATATAAAGCGTTGGCGCGTGCTCTGTTTGAGATCTTTCAATACCGATTGATATCCCGGATTATAGGATATCACCATCATAAAATCCGGATGAGCATGGATCATATCTCCTTTTTTGTCAATGGAAAGGGTTCGCCGCATGTCTGTTAACGGATGTATCACAACCGTTGTATCCTTGCGAGCTTCAACGACCTCATCCAGATAACAGATGGCGCCCATGCGCACGGCCCGTGTTAACGGACCGTCAACCCATACGGTCTCGTCCTTTTTTAAAAGGTAACGTCCCAGAAGGTCGGATGCAAACAGGTCTTCATGGCAAGCAACGGTAATCAGGGGACGCTTTAAATGATAGGACATGTATTCCACAAATCTGGTCTTGCCGCACCCGGTAGGCCCTTTCAGCATAACCGGAAGCCTGGCGTCAAAAGCGGCCTCAAACATTCTGATCTCATCCCCAGTCCCAAGATAATAGGGCTTTTCTATAATCAGACGGCTCCCGGTATCCGGTTGAATTTGGTGTGTCATAAATGGATTACCTCATAATTAAACGTTTCGGAAATTCAACAACTTGTTTAAAATACAGGTTTATTAATGATAACCTGTTTATTTCATCAGAATGGAATGCTGGAATATTGGGGATAAAGGCGGAAGTAAGAAATTATAATTGTAAAAAACTTCTTCAAACCCATTATTCCATTACTCCATTATTTTTACCCCGTGAAACTTCTTTTCTATTTCACTGGGGCCACTATTCCCACCGGGGCGTAGGCCCTATGGGCCGGAGGCCAATTGTGAGCGAAGCGAACTAACTTGTATAAGTTATAGATTGCATTGACATGATTAATGTAATAGTTATGTTAGCAGCATCGAAAAATCATTAACCGGCCAACGTACATATACTGAATTCAGATGATAAACAACACCCATAACATACATCGATTTGTATTTGAAGATAAAGAGATCATACTTTTGGGGACCGCACACGTATCCAAAGACAGTGTCCGGCTGGTGTCCGATGTTATTGAGTCGGAAAAACCCGACACGGTCTGTGTTGAGCTGTGCGAATCCAGGTTCCAGTCCATCCGACAAAAAGACAAATGGCTGGAACAAGATATCATCAAAGTAATTAAGGAGAAAAAATCGTTTCTTCTTCTTTCAAATCTTCTCATGGCGTCTTTTCAAAAAAGAATTGCAGAAAAATTTGACATTAAGCCCGGAGCGGAAATGATAACAGCCATTGAAGCCGGAGAGGCCGCGGGCGCTAAAATACATCTTGCCGACAGAAATATCCGCATCACCCTGACCAAAACATGGCGGGTCATGGGATTGTGGGATAAAATCAAGCTCTTGTTTCAATTCATTTTATCCATGGGAAAAATTGACGACATCAGCGAGAAAGACATAGAAAAAATGAAGCAGGAGGATGTGCTTGAAACGCTTCTTTCCGATGTTGGGAAATCACTTCCGGTATTGAAAGATATACTTATTGATGAGAGAGACCGGTACCTGACACACAAAATCCGGACGGCGCCCGGCAATAAAATTGTTGCGGTTGTGGGCGCAGGACATGTGCCCGGTATAAAAAAATATTGGAACCAAAAGATTGATTTTGAGGCTCTTGAGCAAGTCCCTCCCAAAGGAAAAACATCAAAAATCTTAAAATGGATGATTCCCATGGCTATCCTTGTGTTGATTGTCTTAGGCTTTTATTATGGCGGGGCCAATGCCGGAACGGATATGATAACGTGGTGGATTATGGCAAACGGTATTCTTGCAGGTCTTGGCGCCATAATTGCTCTGGCTCATCCCCTGACAATTTTTTCGTCGGTTTTGGCCGCCCCGTTGACTTCCTTGAATCCCATGATTGCCGCGGGATGGGTTGCCGGGCTTGTTGAAGCCTTTTCACGAAAACCCAAGGTCAGGGATTTCGAGCAATTACCGGAAGACATACTCTCCATACGCGGATTCTGGAAAAACAATATAACGAGAATTCTTCTGGTGGTGGTCTTTACCAACCTTGGGAGTTCGTTGGGTACCTTTGTTGCTATACCTTTGATGGTAAAAGTATTATAATTAACGGTTTCGTAAAAAGTCCAACTTCTGCGTTGTGCTGCATCTCGCAATCATTCAACGTACGAAAAGTACGCTCCCTACGGGACCGGCGGATAGCCG
>CAZKDT010000186.1:0-6135 GCA_964551515.1 uncultured Desulfobacteraceae bacterium
CCGGCTCTTTAATGCCGTAGTTATATGTGAAAAGCTTAAGCCGGACAAGCCGGAAAAATATTTGCCACAAAAACACTAAGACCCACCCGCCTCGCCTAAGGCGAAGCCGATGGCAGGCAGGCACAAAAGGATATATTTATTATTCTTTCTTCGTGCCTTGGTGCCTTAGTGGCAGAATTTAAAAAGAGTTCTGGAATGGGGAAAAAACAGAAAAATGAAAGGATTACCCTACGGAAAATACAAATTTTCATGCCTGCTGGATACCCATGGAATTTTGCCATCATATAAAGGTTCGACCTTTCGAGGGGTTTTCGGCCTGGCGTTGAAAAAAGTGGTCTGCGCTTTAAAACGGCAGGAATGCGAAACCTGTTTATTAAATAAGCGGTGCGTCTACGCGCTGGTATTTGAAACCCCCATAGCCCTTGATCCGCCTGAAGGCTTGAGGGTATCCGTTCCGCCTCACCCCTTTGTTATCGAACCGCCCATAACCCGTCAGATGGAATTTAAAGCCGGAGAACGTTTTGATTGCTCATTGATCCTTTTCGGTCATGTGAACGCCAGCATTCCTTATTTCATCTATGCGTTTGATCAAATCGGGGTAATCGGTGTGGGCAGAAAAATAGACGGAAAACGCGCCGGCTTTACACTGAAAACGGTTTCATTAAACGGAACAAAAATATATTCGGACACGGATGAAAAAATCCGTCAGGGGGATTTTGTCGATACGCTGAAAATTGGAGATTTAACCGGCTATTCGGACGACAGCTTCCGGGTCAAAGTGATCATGGAAACTCCTTTAAGACTAAAATATGATAACCGGCTGAAATCAGACTTGCCCTTTCATGTGCTGGTACGTGCCATGCTCAGAAGAATCTCTTCGCTGTTCATTTGCTATGCCAATGGAGAACCGGATATGGATTACAAGGGACTTTTGGCCAGGGCGGAACACATAAAAATTGTGGACAGTTCTTTAAAATGGCACACCTGGGAACGATACTCCAACCGGCTGAAACAGCGCATGCCTTTAGGCGGCATGATCGGCTCCATCACGTATCAAGGTCCATTGGGAGAATACCTTCCCCTGATGGACCTTTGCTCAAAAACCCATATCGGGAAGAATACGTCGTTTGGGTTGGGGAAAATAAGGCCGGAGCTTGTATCATAAAGAGCATCAAGTTAAATAGGACGCAGATTTTCGCAGATATACACAGATATTATTGTTATTTTAAATTCAAGAATATTAATAACCTGTGTTCACCTGCCCGCTTTTGCCTTGCAATGGCAGGCGGGTCTGTGTCCACAAGAGGAAATCCCTAAACCAAAACAAAAATTACAGAGATTTCAAAAATGAAAAATAGAAAACTGAATAACGTAATGGAAATACTTGCGCACCATTTAACACAACAACACATACCATTTGCAGTGATAGGCGCAATGGCTTTGGGATTGTATGGTCTTCCCCGGTTTACATCTGATATTGATTTGTTGATCCATGGAAAATCATGGCCTGAATTAAAACGGATAATGGAGAGACTGGGATATACATGCTATCAAAAAACGGATACTTTTGCTCAATTTGAATCTGAACTGGGCGTTATGGGGTATATTGATTTCATGTTCGTCAACACCCAGGATGGCATGGATATTTTAAAACGAAGTGTTATTGCTGAAGACGAGCTGCTGGGAAAACTTCCTGTTGTTCAACCCACGGACTATATTGTTTTAAAGATGATGGCTATTGCCAATAATCCTGACCGAAGCGTAAAAGATGAGGCGGATCTATCAGCCTTTATGCAACTCTATCGAAACCGTCTGGTTCCCGACTATTTTGAACCCCTTGACAGAGCCAGGATATACTTGTTTGCAGACCGTTTTGGCCAGAAAAAACTCATCGAGAAATATCTTGATCCGGCACAGAATCATAGGGACAAGAAAGGGCGGTTTGAATTATGAAACATCCAGTGAAGAAAAATTATTCAATAACGGCCCAGCGCCGGAGTATTTTAAAAATGATCAATGCCAGCTTCATTCAGGCTCAACAGCTTGGCGCTCATCCCTTAACAAAAGGCTGCAATTGTATTGTCTGTGTAAATAAAAGAAAACGCATAATAAAAGAGCCAACAACCTATTGGAAATATAAGCTTTAAAATAAAATCGCTTCACGATTTTATACAACGCGGCTACGCCGCTAAAAAGCAGACCAACCCCTCGGCTGGAGGTAAGATGGATCATTGGTTTTAAATACGTCCTCCCATGCCGTCAAAGACAATGGATGGTTTCTTTGTTTCATACAGCGGGGACAGCAACGTTGCAGTGGATGTAGCATTGAATAATTAATAAGGAAAAATACGGGATAATCCCTTAGCAGCATGATTGCTTCCATCACGTATCAAGGACCATTGGGCGAATATCTGCCCCTGATGGATTTTTGCTCAAAAACGCATATCGGGAAGAATACGTCTTTGGGGTTGCTCAATTCAAACAAAAAACTCTCAAGAAATTGGAGATGCTATGGATGAACTTAAACAAGCAATCGTTTTAGGAGCACTTCTTCATGATATCGGAAAATTTATGCAAAGAGCGGAAGTTCCATGCCAATATTTACGTAATGAAGAAGAAATGCAGCGTGTTTGTAAATATAATGAAAAAGGCGATTTTTATACTCACAAGCATTGTCTTTGGACTGCTGACTTTTTTGAGACATATCAAAACAATCTTCCTGTTCTGCCATTCGGATTTGATAGTCCTGATGACACTCTTGCCAACTTTGCAGCAAAGCATCATAAACCTGATACACCACTGCAGTTGATTATTACTGAGGCTGACTGCCTGTCGGCTGGAATGGATAGACGATCAAAGAATGAAAAAAATAACGAAAAAAGAAGAGACAATTATAAAAGGATAAGGTTGAATTCTGTTTTAGAAGAAGTTAGAATTGACGGTAAACAAAAGAAAAAAATTAATCAAAGAATAGAGCTGAATAAACTTTCGATTGATAAAGAAATTTTATTTCCAGTAGATCCCAATTTGCTTGAGCCTAAAGAAGGAGGTTTATTGGTCCAGCGATATAATGATCTCTGGCAAAAGTTTGTAGGTGAACTTATAAAAATACCTAATAAAAATTGTTCAGCTTTTACTGATACTTTAACATTTCTGTTGGAAAAATATAATACATGGTGCATTCCAAGTTCGACAGTTGACCTTCCAGATATTTCTCTTTTCGATCATAGTAAAACTACGGCTGCAATTGCTGCATGTATTTTCGATTATCATAGTTCTGATAACACGCTTAAAGAAAAACATATTAAAAATAGAAGCGATTCAAAATATATGCTTATTTGCGGTGACATCAGTGGTATACAAAAATATATTTACAATATTACTGCCAAAGGTGCAGCCAAAGGGCTTAAGCGCAGATCTTTTTTCCTGCAGCTACTTATGGAAGCAGCAGGCAAATATATTTTAAGGTGCCTGGATTATCCTTTGACCAATCTTTTGTATTCGAGTGGAGGTAAATTTTACCTTCTGGCAGCCAATAACCATACGGAAAGGCTAGAAAAAATTAGGAATGATATTAATTTAGAGCTGTTAAAGAAATACAATGGCGAGTTGTTTCTGGCATTGGGTTGGTGCTGCCTCACAGGAACGGACTTTGAGAAAGCTAATTTCCCACCTAAATGGAAAGAAGCTTCCCGTAAAGCCAACCGACAAAAACAAGTAAAATTTTCACAATTAGGTTACAAGGAGCTTTTTTCACCTTCTGGTATCGGTGAGAATGAGGAAACTTGTGCCATATGCAAAAAAGAAGGTAATTTAAAACCTCATAAACAGGACGATCCTGGGGAAAAAATATGTTCTGATTGCAAAAACGCTGAAATGTTGGGCACACGGTTATCCAACTCGGATTACCTGGTTGAAGTTTTTTCTGAACAAGGGACATCGAATAATCATGGGTTTGCAATTCCTTTTCTAAAAACAACCTATTACTTAACACAAAATTTAAACAGTTTAAAGACTGACATATTACAGTCAAAAGATGTTTGTATATATAGCATTAATTCAACAGAATTTCTAAATCACGGCTTTAATATCGATTCATATACTTGTGGGTTCAAGTTTTTCGGAGGAACATATTTACCGCAAGATGAGTATGGCGCTCCATTAACATTCAATGAATTTGCTGATAAATCGAAAGGGATAAAACAGCTTGGTATCCTAAGAATGGATGTGGATAATCTTGGTCGCATTTTTACTAAAGGCTTTGGAAGCAGAGCTTCCATTTCCAGGGTAACGATTTTAAGTCGAAGCCTGTCTCAATTTTTCGGCGGCTATTTGAACACCATATGCTGTCAGCATAAATACAAAGATAGTATTTCTATTATTTATTCAGGCGGAGATGATCTTTTTGTTGTGGGCGCATGGCACCATATCATTGATCTTGCTGAAGAGATAAATGAGGATTTTAAGCAATTTGCAACTAATAACCCTGCGTTCACACTTTCAGGTGGCGTTGCCATAATTGCTAAAAAATATCCTGTTTATCGCGGCGCAAAGCATGCTGGAGATGCTGAAAAGTTAGCAAAAGATTTAATTCGCGAAGACGGGACGGAAAAAGATGCATTTACGTTTATTAACAAACCATTAAGTTGGGAGGATTTTACAACGGCAAAAGAAATAAAAGAATTTCTTTATCATTGCATTGTAAACGGCAAACCTTCTTCCAATGGAGAAAATAATGTTCGACTTTCAAAAAGCATATTGGATAGATTAAAGAGGATTTATCTTCTGTATGAGACAAACAGGAGGTACTGGCAGGGAAAAAGAGAGCTTTCTAAAGAATTAGTTAAAGAGCGACTTCAATATCACAAATGGGTTTGGAGATCGGTATATTCTATCGACAGGGCTGCTAAAAAAAATAGCCGATTTAAAGAGGATTTGCAGTTATTAAGAAAAGCCCTTTTAGAAAACCATTTTAACGACAAAAAGCCGGATAAAGAAATTATACAATTTATTGATATACCAACCAGATGGGTGGAATTTTTACTCAGGGAGGAATAAAAAATGAAGATCAAAGTGGTTTTAGAACCGGCAGAAGAAGGCGGCTATACGATTTATGTACCGTCTCTTCCGGGCTGCATTTCTGAAGGAGATACTTTTGAAGAGGCTATAGCAAATATAAAAGAGGCAATTGAACTCTATCTTGAGCCTGATGAAGATGAGCTTTTCGAATATAAAGGCACACAGATAGCCGAGGTGGCAATATGAAAAAATTGCCCGTTATATCGGGAGAAAAGTTAATTAAAACATTGAGGAAACGAGGATTTTCGGTTGTAAGGCAAAAGGGCTCGCATGTTCGTCTAAAATATAAAACTATTGAAAAAACAAGAAAGTTAACCATACCTCTGCATGACCCCTTAAAAAAGGGAACATTGGCGAAAATTCTTAAAGAGGCAGGGGTAAGCAGGGAAGAACTTTTAGATTTAATGAAAAAGTAGGGGATTAGAAATCAGTTCTTCGGTTGAACACCTTAAGAAAGAACTTGAAAAAAGCAAAAATGTGGATCTTGTAAAACCGCTTCACCCTTTATTTGAACACATCAACCAGCAGGTTAGTTTTTATAAGGGGGATATTATCAGTGACGGAATTCAGGCCGCAAAATGGTGCCTGGAGCACAATTTAATTCAGCAGGGATTCACTATATTACAGGAAATTTTGATAACAAACTTTATTGTTCGCACAAACGAAGATCCGACCGATAAAGATCAGCGCAGTATTGCCGCATCGGCCATTTCCATCTGCCAGCAGAATATACCGGAAGAGCAATGGACCGGGATTGCCGGCAATCTACATGAGCTCACGAGGCAGTATATTCATCATTATAAAAAGGAAGTAGAACTGGTTAAGGTGCTTGACGCCTTGACCGAACTGCGCAACGATTTAAATCACGCAGGCTTCAGAGAGCAGCCCATGAAATCGGACATGTTCGCGAAAAGACTGGACGAACTAATTGATAAAACTGTAAATTCTTTTACTTTGCATCGGCCAGGCAAACCCATACCGGCACATAAATTATGAGAAACAGTTGCGATTAAGGGGCATATTAATAATTAGTCAATAAATCAGGAAATTACACGA
>CAZKDT010000187.1:0-6117 GCA_964551515.1 uncultured Desulfobacteraceae bacterium
CGGCGCGGGAACATAGAGACCTGGCCGGCCGCCACCTGGCGCATCAATGAGCTGTAAGCTCCCAGAAGAAGCTGCTGGCCGGTCTGGCCACGAGCGTAAAAGGTTCGGGACACCTGGGCGCCGCCAAAGCTGCGGTTGGCCAGAAGGCCTCCGTATTCCCGGGCAAAGGGTATGCCCTGGGCCACGCAATGGTCGATAATATTATTGCTCACCTGAGCCAAGCGATAGACATTAGCTTCCCTGGATCTGAAATCACCACCTTTAATGGTGTCGTAAAAAAGACGCCGGATACTGTCACCATCATTCTGGTAGTTTTTGGCGGCGTTGATTCCGCCTTGAGCCGCAATGCTGTGAGCCCGCCGGGGACTGTCCTGAATACAGAAGTTTTTTATGTAATAACCAAGTTCAGCGAGTGATGCTGCGGCAGAAGCGCCGGCAAGACCTGTCCCTACAACAATGATATTATATTTTCTTTTATTGGCAGGATTGACAAGCTTAAGTTCAAAACGGTGTTTATCCCATTTTTCTGCAAGGGGACCTGAAGGTATTTTTGCATCAAGCTGCATATTTAAGCTCCTTATATTAATAGCGATATATAGACCGGGATAAAACCGAAGCCCAATCCCACCACCACGCTGAATACAATACTCAAGCCTCTGAAAAAGGGTGTATATTTCGGGTGATTCGCTCCAAGAGTCTGAAAGGCACTCCAAAGTCCATGGCTTACATGAATCGCTGCAATGATCACTGCAACCATATAAATGGATATATATATGGGGTTTGCAAAGGCATTGGACACCAGTTGAAAAGTGGTGGTTTGGGTTTTATCCACAAAATGAAAATTTATAAGATGTAAAATAACAAACAGCAGCAGAATAAAACCGGTGTACGGCATGGTTGCCGACCCAAGCGTCCGCCCGCCCGCCCGTTTGTTGACCGAATATCTGACCGGCCGGGCTTTATAGTTCTGATAAAAAAGAAGCATGCCGGTCAGAACATGGATGACGGCAAAAAATAAAAGCCCTATTTCTGCTAGGGTCACCAGAGGTCCTAATGAATGAAGATGCTCCACATAGGAGTTAAAGAAATCTTTGCCGCCGTATATGGTCAGATTACCGGCAAGATGTATGGTCAGAAAACAGCAGAAACCGAGGCCGGTAACAGCCATCATCAGCTTTTTTCCAACAGAAGCCCCGAGGGTGTTTGTAAGCCAATTCATCTCTTCCTCCAATACGTTGACCTTGTTATTAATTAACGTTTCGGGAATTCATCAACTTGATAAAATCACAATTCTTTTAATGGCAACCCGTTTCTGCCATTGGAATGGAATACTGGAATACTGGAATGTTGGTATGCTGGCCTCCGGCTCGTAGTACCTACGGCTCGGAGAGAATATCGGGGGTAATCGCGGAACTACACTATTTAAAAAATCCTTCAAATTCATCATTCCATTACTTCATTATTCCCTCCGGGGCGAAGGGCCGATTGAGACCCAGCCTCTAAGTTCTGATGATTTCTTAATTCAAATTCATCAGATGGAAAAAAATATTTATTCCTTTTTATTAGGGCTGTCAACATAATTCTCCAGCCACCAGGCATCATATTCGGTGTGCATAATTCTGTTTGCTAAGGTTCGACCGGTTTTGGTTTGCAGTCGCTGTAACGCAAAGGGCAACCACTTTTTGGGAGGTTCATAGCCGACGTCCAAAAGAGATTTTAAATCAAGGATGAGTGCAAGTTGGTCTGCATCATGTGCAAGTTTGGCTTCTTTTGACTGGCATTCATTAAATTCCTTTATTAAATCGACAAGTTTTGGACCAAACGGCAAGTTCCTTGTAATATCCTGAACAGCCTTATTCTCATTTGCGGTTACGTATTTTTTCTGAACATAGTTAAGGTCACCGGTTTTTGCCTCCGGGAGGTCGTGCACCAAAGACATGGTGATCAGTTTGAGAGCATCAACATCCGGTTCTATTTGAGACATGACAAAAGCAATGAATGAAACGATAAATGAATGCTCGGCCACAGACTCTTTTCCAGCCCCGAGAAAATGGTAACCGGATCTGGGAATATTTTTTAAAATATTTGCTTTGAACAAAAGATTTACAATGTTTTTCATAAGATCTCCCTATGTTACCCAATTGGGAATTGTTGAATTTCTAAAAAGTTGTTTTTTTGACGTTTTATGAGACCATCAGTTATAAAGCAATACAAAAATTAATGGCGTTTTTGAGGACAAACCAAATTTGATGAACTCGTAAAAAGTCCGATTTAGACGGTTTCGTAAAAAGTTCAAATTCAAGGCGTTCAAATTTTGTAATCATAAGGCGTAGTTATTGTAGGTTGAATGATTGCGAAATGCAGCACAACGCATAAGTTGGGCTTTTTACAAGACCGTCAAATTTCTTGACACCCTACTCCGGTTCATAGTAATATTTCAATAGATTATGGATTCGGCTCAATATCAACATTTAACATATCAGAACTTATTAAGGCGTTACCAGTATTCCACTATTTCATTATTGCATGCCAAGGTAAATTCTAATGACTTTCAAAAGGTCTATATTTTCAATTCGTTGTAGACTTTCTAATATATTAAAATACGGAGTTGTTTTATGAATCTTGCAAAGATAGATATATTACACATGATAATTAACGCCGGTCTTATGGTTCAGTTTGTACTGTTGTTGCTGCTCTTTTTTTCAGTAACATCATGGGCAATCATGATAATTAAATATAGGTATATCAAAAAGGCATTCTCCGAGTCGGCAGAATTTATTGATTTTTTTTGGAAAAGCAGGAACCTATCCAATGCTTTTTCCAAGGCAAAGCAGCTCAGTGGTAGCCCCGTGGCCAGGATTTTTCGTGTGGGATACGTGGAACTTAAAAAATCTAGCCGATTTAAGGATCCAACAGAATCAAGCTCTACACATTCATCCGAAATCAAAGGCTCTTCTTTGGGTTCCAAATTCACCGGAATCGGCAATGTTAAACGGGCCTTGCGCCGGGCAATTAACGCCGAGACCACCCGCATGACCCGAATGGTTCCTTTTCTTGCCACCACCGGAAACACGACGCCTTTTATCGGTTTATTCGGTACGGTGTGGGGTATCATGAATTCCTTTCATGGTATCGGACTCAGAGGTTCAGCCAGTCTTGCTGTGGTCGCTCCCGGGATTTCCGAAGCCCTTATTGCAACGGCCGCCGGACTGGCAACCGCCATCCCTGCGGTTATTGCTTTTAATCATTTTATGCAAAAAATAAGAACCATCGAATCCGAATTGCACAATTTCTCTGCGGATTTTTTAAACATTATTGAACGGGATATAATACTATAAGGAGAAACATTAATGACACTCGAGGGGAATAGTGGACACCTTATGTCTGATATTAATGTAACACCCTTTGTTGATGTTATGCTGGTTCTTCTGGTTATTTTCATGGTAACCGCGCCTATGATGATGCAGGGTGTAGATGTTGCCCTACCGGAAACCACATCACAGCCGCTTATTGCAGAAAAGGAGCATCTTATAATTACTATCAACAATAAGAATCAGATATTTATTAATAACTATCAGGTTGCATTCGATTTTCTCCAGGAAAAACTAAAAAAAATTCTTGAAAGTCAGGAGGATCGGGGAGTTTATCTTCGGGCTGACAAGGAGATACCTTATGGGTTTGTTGTTCAAGTAATGTCCGAAATAAAAGAAGCCGGGGTTGAGAAACTGGGTATGGTGACTGAGCCGATTCATCAAAAAAAGAAAGGAAATAAACAAAAAGTAAAAAGCTGATGAATAAACGTATGCATTCAAATTCTTATTTGTCCCAGGATAAGGAATACGAACGCAGGACATTCTTTTTAGCTTTTAGTGTTTCATTCATATGTCATCTGATTTTTTTTGTAATTTCGATATTTACTCCGGGTTATGCAACAAATAAAAGACCTTCTCTTTCAGTGATAAATGTCAGCATGGTTACATTGCCTGATCCAATCAAAGCATCGAGCCCGGACAATCAGCGGCCTGTAGAACTTAAAAGACCGGCAACAATAAAAAAAAAGACTGCGACACCTGAAGCTGCATCAAAAACTGTTCCTGCAACGGTTCAAAAGCCCGTAAAGGCGATCTCTATTGCGCCCAAAAAGAAGAGGATAAAAAAATCACTTAAAAAAAAGACGTTCAAGTCCGCCAGAGTGATGAAAAGCGCAATAGACCAACTTGAAAAGAAAGTTGAAAAATCAAGACCCGAGCAGATCAGACAGGCTATTGATCGCCTGAAGGATCAGGCAAGAAAAAATGTACCAAATAACCGTAAAAAATATCAAGATGTAAAAGGTTCAGGGATAACCGGCGAGTCAGGGGCCGACAGTAAAAAAGTTTTGGAATTAATTGATATATATCGCATCGAAATTGCGTATCAAATTCAGAAACAGTGGGCATTCTCCGATCAACTGGCCAGAGGGCAAAAAAATCTTGAGGCTTACCTGGCACTCAAAGTTATGCCAAATGGCGAGATAAAAGATATATGGTTTGATAAAAGGTCCGGGAACAGTTATTTTGATGAATCCGCCAAGAAAGCCATTATGAAATCAAATCCTGTTCGTCCTCATCCCACGGGTGTGAAAAAGCCCTTTGTGAATGTTGGACTGAGGTTTACACCCGAAGGAATAAAGTAGGGTTGAGCTTATAATATTTTCAAAGGATAGAATGAAAAAATACTATACCCAAATACTATATTTAATTGCAATATTGCCTTTTTTGGTTGGAACCGGCATATGCCGGGGCGAATACGATTATATTGATATAACCCACCCTTTTTTACGAAAAATTCCAATTGCAATCCCCGTGTTCAAGAAGATTTACTCCGGTGACGCTACAGAGCGTCTATCCAGAACGGCATCTGATTTGCTTTCTGAAACTTTGGATTTTACAGGCTATTTCAAAATCCTTGACCGTGATGCCTTTCTTGTGGATATTCAAACCGTGACCTCTTTGGCAAATGTAAATTTTTATAACTGGACCAGTATTGGAGCAGAGCTTCTGGTAACGGGAGGTGTTTTGATTGAGGACAACCAGATTGAAATGGAGCTTCGACTTTATGACACTTTTAAAGAAAAATTGCTGATCGGTAAAAGATACAAGGGATTGATCAAAGATCAGCGGAAAATAGTACGCCGTTTTTGCAGCGAGATTGTTTTTATTCTAACCGGGGATAAAGGAATTTTTAACAGTGAGATTGCATTTGTTTCCAAAAGTTCGGGTAACAAAGAAATATACATATGTGAATTTGACGGATATAATGCCAGGCAAGTGACGCATACAAAAAGTATCACTCTTTCCCCTGCATGGTCATCCGACGGGAAATGGCTGGCTTATACCTCATATGTAAAGGGCAACCCCGATCTTTACATAAAGCATTTAAAACAAAATCGTGGCACTGTAATTTCAAAAAAAGGAATAAGTATCACACCTGCCTGGGTACCCAATAAATTTGAACTGGCAGCGACCCTTTCATTCTCAGGTGATCCGGAAATTTATCTATTGACCGGAACCGGGAAAATTATTAATAGGTTAACAAAGAAAAGGGGTATTGATCTGTCGCCCACTTGGTCCCCGGACGGCAAACGTATGGCTTTTGTTTCAAAAAGATCCGGAACTCCTCAGATTTATATTAAAAATATAGGTTCAGGAGCCGTAAGAAGACTGACGTTTCAGGGACGATATAATACACAGCCAAGCTGGTCGCCCAAAGGGGACAAAATAGCCTATGCAGGGATGGAAAATGGCAGAAATAATATCTTCGTGATCGGTATTGACGGACAGGGCCTGATTCAATTGACACATGATACCGGCGATAATGAGGCGCCGTCATGGTCGCCGGATGGAAGTCTTATTGTGTTCAGTTCTACACGGGAAGGACCTTCCAGAATCTATGTTACGACTGTTTATGGAACCGACCAGAGACGATTACTTGTCATGCGGGGAGAACAGACACAACCGAGTTGGTCACCAAGAATGATTAAAAATTAATACCTGAATTTTGCAAGATTCAGGTATTAAAAAGTTTTTGATAAAAAGCACAAAATTTACAAACTAAATTAACAGGAAGAAAACAGGA
>CAZKDT010000188.1:0-6100 GCA_964551515.1 uncultured Desulfobacteraceae bacterium
TGACAAACCGTGGCTCCAATGTCAGGTTTCAGGTGTCAGGAATCGCCAGACCTGACACCTGAAACCTACATGTCACCTGACCCCTGAGACCAAATAACCATGGCGATCTTAGCAAACAACAGTCTTGATTTACACCCGGTTTTCCTTAATATTATAGACATTGGCAGACAGGTCATTTCAGGCATTTAAATTGTGGTAAAAGTTGCCATGAGCGAATATAATTCTGAAACAGAAGAAGAAGTAATTTCAGAAACCAGGGATGAGATTGATGAACCTCCCATGTACAAGGTGCTGCTCCACAATGATGATTATACAACCATGGAGTTTGTCGTCGAAATTTTGATGGTTGTCTTTAAAAAATCTCCGGAAGAATCGGTAGAAATTATGCTGAATGTTCATAAGAAAGGCATCGGTATCTGCGGTGTTTATACATACGAAGTATCTGAAACTAAAGTGAATACCGTTCACACTTTAGCCCGTGAAAACGGCTTTCCTCTCAAGTGTACCATGGAGAAAGAATAGACCATGATAAACAAAGAACTAAGCGAAACGCTCGGCTTTGCGGTAAGAGAAGCCAGGAAAAGACGCCATGAATATGTCTGTATAGAACATCTGCTTTTTGCCATTCTATACGACAAAAACGGTATTGAAATCATCGAGAATTGCGGGGGCAACATTGACAACATTAGAAACGCCCTTGAAATATTTTTCAGCCAGCGGATGGTGAGTATTCCCGAAGGGAATGAATATGTGCTGCAGCAGACTGTTGGCTTTCAAAGGGTGCTTCAGCGGGCGATTAATCATGTCCGTTCCGCCGAAAAACAGGAAGTGGCGGTTAGTGACATCCTTGCATCGATTTTTCAGGAAAAAGATTCTCATGCTGAATATTTTCTGAACGCCGAAGGTATCACCCGTCTTGATGTTTTAAGCTACATTTCTCATAATGTTTCCCGGTCGCCCTATAAAGAAGAATCAGATCGGCTTGTGAAAACAGATAGAAAGGAAAAAAAGAAGAAGGCCGATCCCCTCGAGGATTTCACGATCGATCTTGTTAAAAGCGCATCCCAGGGCAAGCTGGACCCGTTAATCGACAGGAAACTTGAAATGGAACGAACCATTCAGGTGCTCTGCCGGAGACGGAAGAACAATCCGGTTTTTGTGGGAGATCCGGGTGTGGGAAAAACAGCAATGGCCGAAGGACTGGCGCTCAAGATAAATGACGGATCCATTCCCGATCTGCTTAAAGATGTTTGCATATATTCCCTGGATCTAGGGGGGTTGTTGGCAGGCACAAAATTTCGAGGTGACTTTGAGCAAAGATTAAAAGGGGTGCTGGCTTCCCTGAAAAAGAAAAAACATGCCATTTTATTTATTGATGAAATCCATACAATGGTGGGTGCCGGCGCTACCAGTAGAGGATCCATGGATGCGTCAAATATCCTGAAACCGGAACTGGCAACCGGTGATTTGCGATGTATCGGTTCAACCACTTATGAGGATTACAAGAATTACTTTGAAAAGGACCGTGCTCTGTCCCGCCGTTTTGAAAAGATTGAAATTTTGGAACCTCCGGTTAAGGAGACCATTCAAATTTTAAAAGGGTTGCGATCCCGTTATGAGGAACATCACGATATTATTTATACGGATTCGGCGCTGAAAGCTGCTGTTGAACTTTCCGCAAAATATATAAATGATCGTTTTTTGCCGGACAAAGCCATAGATGTGATCGATGAAGCCGGAGCATTCGTCAGACTTTCGGGGCCTTCAAGCAGAAAGAAAATTCATCCCAAAGATATTGAAAAAATCGTGGCCAAGATGGCAAGAATACCCACCCTCAGCGTTTCAACGCCTGACAAAACAAGGCTGGAGAATCTTGAAGGAAAGATCAAGCAGTTTGTTTTCGGGCAGGATGATGCCATAAAATCTCTTGTCACATCTATCAAACGCTCCCGTGCAGGCCTCGGGACACCCGAGAGACCGATCGGTTCATTCCTGTTTGCCGGTCCCACCGGTGTCGGAAAGACAGAAGTGTCCCTTCAGGTTTCCAAAATTTTAGGGGTTCAGTTTTTACGATTCGATATGAGTGAATATATGGAAAAACATGCTGTGGCACGTCTTATCGGTGCGCCTCCTGGGTATATCGGCTTTGACCAGGGAGGACTTTTGACGGACAATATCCGCAAACATCCACACAGTGTCCTGCTTTTTGATGAAATAGAGAAGGCGCACCCGGATATGTTCAACATTTTACTTCAGGTTTTGGACCATGCTACCCTGACCGATAACAACGGCAAAAAGGCTGATTTTAGAAACGTAATCATTATGATGACTTCAAATGCCGGTGCCCGGGAAATGAGCAGCCAGACCATCGGTTTCGGTGACAAAAAATATGATACTGAAAACAAAGGAAAAAAGGCTGTTGAAAAGTTTTTTAGCCCGGAATTCAGAAACCGCCTTGACGGCATTATTCACTTCAATGCACTGAATGAGGAAATCATGGAAAAGGTGGTGGATAAGTTCATGAATGAGCTTAAAGAACAGCTTGCCGTTAAAAAGATATCCATTAGTCTTTCTTCCGATGCACGAACATGGCTGGCAAGAAACGGGCATGACCCCCGTTATGGAGCCAGACCTCTAATCCGGTTGATTCAGACCGAAATCAAAGATATACTCTCAGATGAAATTCTCTTTGGGCGTCTTGAAAAAGGCGGCGAGGTTTTTATTAATACAAAGAACAACAAGTTGACCTTTAACTTTAAGTCCCGAAAATTCAGCAATTCTAACAAGGGCGAAGCCTCATAAGTGCTAAATTATTTTTTGCGCCGAAAGGATTGTGGAAAGATTAGTTAAAAAGATGAACATCGAACATGGAACGTCCAACATTGAATGATGAATGACAAAAAGTAATATTGGTTTTAAAGGATGTTTGCCATTTTCAAATTCCTTGACGTGATGATGTTTATCATCAAACCATTATCCCAGAACCCATTATTCCAGCATTTTTACCCAGTGAAATTTTTTATCTATTTCAACGGGGCCAACATTCCAATTGTGAGCAAAGCGAACGAACTGAGTGACTGTTTTTCTTTTAACTGATAAAATAGCGTTTCCACCACCACATCTTGCCTCCAGCGAAGGTTTACTGGCTGTTGGCGGTGATTTAAGCCAGGAGCGTCTTCTGCTTGCTTACCGTATGGGTATTTTTCCGTGGTTTTCAGATGATGAGCCGATCTTATGGTGGTCTCCAGATCCTCGTCTTGTGCTGTACCCTCGTGAAATCAAGATCTCAAAAACTTTAAAAAAAATTTTGAAAAAGGGTTTATTCAAGGTAACCATGGATTCTGATTTTGTTCAGGTGATAACCCAGTGCGCCAAAATTCGGTTGCAGAATAATGAAGGGACCTGGATTGTTAAAGATATGATTGATGCCTACTGCAAGCTCCATGAATCAGGTTTTGTTCATTCGGTGGAAACCTGGTACCAGGGAGAACTGGCCGGAGGTTTATACGGCGTTTCTCTGGGAAAGTGTTTCTTCGGGGAATCAATGTTCACTCGAATCAGCAATGCTTCAAATATTGCCCTTGTGAAACTCGTTGAATATCTTAACACATTATCCTTTGATATGATAGACTGCCAGCTAACAACCAAACATCTTCTCCGATTTGGCGCAAAGGAAATACCGAGAGTTAGTTTTTTAAATCAACTTGAAGAATCTCTTAAGGCACCAACGAAAAGAGGTAAATGGTGTTATGAAACTTAGCCCTTGATCCTTATAAAAGGATATTTCACCTTTACATTCTGACATCCAATTTTAATTGACATCTCATCGGGTGTAAATCAAGACTGTTATTTGCTGAGATTGCCACGGCTATTTGGTTTCGGAGCCACGGTTTGTCAATATGCAAGGATAAGCGTTTACCAACGTTCTTAATTTACACCTCTTACCGACCAAAAGGAATACCTTTCAAACCTTTAATCTTGTCTTGAATAAGCGAAGGTTGATCTGTCTCCGAGCCTTCACCTTTAATAATCTTCTTCAGATCAGAGGATTCTGAGATCCCTCCTTTGAATTTCTTTTCGAACATCCCTTTAAGATCAGGACGAAACTTGGGTGAAGAAAAAGTGCCAGTTATAATCACCGGTACCATAAGTCCGGATCGTTGTATAAAATCCCCCTGGCCCTTAATTGTAGTTACAAATTTGGGTTCTACTATAAAATCAAGGGCATCGTTCACCAAATTGGCCTTTCCTGAGGCCGTCACTCGAAGAAAAGGGGACACAAGGGAAGCCCCGGAAGTGTCCAAAATGCCATTAGTAATGGTAAAGGGCGTGTGAAGCTCAGCAAAGTCAGTACGTGGCTTTTTCGCGTTTTTTTCATCCAACCCGAAAGTTGCTTTAACATTTCGCACCATTCCAGCCAGATCGATCCCCACAATGGCTCCATCATTGAACAGGAGATCTCCTTTGCCATTTAAGGTACGCTTGATCCTTTCAGGATTATCTCCAGTCATGCGGATAGCTGCTTCGAACTTTAAAATTCCTTCAAGGAAATCCTTTTTTAAAAGATCTTTGAGCATAGGACCGGCCTGTATTCCTTTGGCCTGAATCTCAATGTTACTCTTTGGGATCTCCTCACACACATCCAGTATCCCCTTGGATGATATATCACCCTGATAAAGCTTGAGGGTAATTGGATCCAGATGAAAAAGACCGTTTTTCCCGGAGACCTTGAGATAAAAATCCTGAATCTTGGCCCCATGTGCTTTAAGCTTTCCCACCCGAATTGTCCCATCTAAAAGGAGTTGTTTAAGTAGTGTATAATCGATCTTTTTCTGCCCTTGTGTTGGGTGCTTGATCTTTTTCTTCTCTTCGTCAGATTTCTTCTCACTTCGCGGCGAAAGGTATTTGTCCAGGTCAATCTGGTCCAGATTGAGATCGAAAGTCACATTGGGTCTTGAAAATTCTTTGACATTGGCATAAAAGTTCAGTTTTGAGTCATCCATATCCAAAATTCCATCTGAAACCGATACATTCTTAGGGTCACCTTTCAGCTTGACACTTAGGGCCACTAAATTCAAAGCCTTATGGTCAGAGGTAATTATTGGAAAGGTCTGTCCAAGCGCAGCCATCAGCTTCCGGGGTGAAAATGGAGAAACTTTTACAGCCAGATCGAATTCCTGACGGGTTACCGCCTCCACAATCTTGCCCTTCAGGTTCACATCAACTTGTTCCAATGCCTTTATTGCAAGATCCAGAGGGATGATACTTCCCTTGTCCGGCCCCTTACCCAATGGCCCCACATCCCCTTCCAGAGACAGGGGGCGATTATCCAGTCGAGCTGTAAATGTTATATGGATGGGACGTTCCAGGGAAACATCACTTAAGCGCAAAACCACATCCGAGATCTCTTTTCGCACCCCTTTGACATCATCGTTCCATAGAACAAAACCATTTGTAATAGCAAACTCACCCACGGCAAGCGATTTTATTGGAAAGTCTGCACCGGGCTCACTTTTGGACGGTTTTCCTTCCTTCTTTTGAGATTTGGGGGTTGCTTTATCCGAAGGTTTTCCTATCCCCTCCCAGTTTCCCAAACCGTCCTTGCGCCTTTCCAGAAAAATACGAGGTCCATCCAAAACAAATCGCTTGACCCGGATCTCCTTTAAAATGAGAGGAATGAGCTTCACTTTTAACTCAAAGGATTTCACGCTTAAAAAATCCTTTCCCTTGAAACCCGGGGGATTTCCCAAGTGAAGATCAGAGAACGATAGACCTGCCCAAGGAAAGAGAGAAAGGTTTAGGTCCCCATCTACTGTGAAGGGTCGTCCTATAACTTCGGCTACTTTTTTTTCGATTTCAGGTTTGTATTTCTGAATATCCACAAACTTTGGGATTATAAGGAAGGCTAAGATAATCAGCAAAAATAGAGATCCCCCTCCAATAACTACCCATTTAATCATTTTTTTCATAAGACACCTCCGGATATGAGAGTTGGAAAGAACCTTTTTTACCGAATATACAGATCTCGTAACATGATTGAAAAATAGGTCTTTTTTTTGGACATTATCGGGCGTGGTGAAGCCTTCTCGAAGCATAGGTT
>CAZKDT010000189.1:0-6087 GCA_964551515.1 uncultured Desulfobacteraceae bacterium
CATCGAATCTGACAAAATACAGGTTTCCGCATTTCTGATGAGAGAATACCAGCGCTTCCCCAGTAATTATAGATCCACTTCGTCTTTGGCTGATTATCTTAAGGCTGAAGGCATACTCGGGATAGACGAACTGGATACCCGCGCTTTAACCAGGCACATTCGGAATGCAGGGGCCATGCGGGCATTTATTTCCACAGAGGATCTCAATCCCTTATCATGTGTTGAGCAGGCAAGAGAAATTCCGAGCATGGTGGGCCAGGATCTTGTAAAAAATATAACCACTCATGTTACGTATGAATGGCGTAACGGAAAGCCGGTTTTTTTTGATTCCAACGATATTTCTTTAGACAGAAATATCTGGAAATATAAAGGGAAGAAATATTCGGTGGTGGCCATTGATTTCGGAATTAAATATAACATTTTACGATGCTTGGAATCCCAAGGATTTGAAATTATTGTGGTTCCGGCGGCGACCGATGCCAAAACGATAAAAACCATGGAACCGGATGGCATTTTTTTGTCCAACGGCCCCGGAGACCCGGAACCGGTGACATATGCCATAGAAACCATCCAAAAACTTATCGGATATGCACCCATATTAGGCATCTGCCTCGGGCATCAGCTTTTAGGACTGGCCCTTGGCGGAAAAACCTTTAAACTTAAATTCGGTCACCGGGGCGCCAATCAGCCGGTAAAAAATCTCCTGACAGGACGGATTGAAATAACATCTCAAAATCATGGATTTGCAGTGGATCCGAACAGCCTGAAAAGAGAAAATATTGAAATAACACATATCAATTTGAATGATAATACGTTGGAAGGGTTCAGACATAAAAAATATCCGATGTTTACCGCCCAGTATCATCCGGAGGCATCACCAGGTCCCCATGATGCAGCGTATCTTTTTGATGAATTCAAGGCTATGATTCTTAATAATTCAGCCACTAAGACACTAAGACACTAAAATTATAGTATAATTATTTTAATGCAATTTTTTAATAAGAGACTCGTTACAATTGAATAAAAAAGCAAAACATTTTCCGGTCAATTTTAAATGGATTCTACACTTTTTTTAACGGTTTATAATTCATTCCCCTTCTTTGTGCCTTTGTGCCTTAGTGGCTTAACGGTAACTGTGGTTCTATAAGAAGAATGCCTAAACGCACCGACATACACAAAATTCTTATCATCGGCGCCGGTCCGATTATTATCGGCCAGGCATGCGAGTTTGACTACTCGGGGACTCAGGCCTGCAAGGCTTTAAAAGAAGAGGGTTACGAAGTCGTCCTTGTCAACAGTAATCCCGCGACCATCATGACCGATCCTGAAACTGCCGATCGAACCTATATCGAACCGGTTGTTCCCCGGACCGTTGCAAAAATCATCGAAAAAGAACGTCCCTGCGCCCTTCTGCCAACGCTGGGTGGCCAAACCGGCCTTAATACCGCCGTAAAAGTTGCAGGCATGGGCGTACTCGATAAATTCGGTGTGGAAATGATCGGAGCGTCAATCCCATCGATCCAAAAGGCTGAAAACAGACAACTGTTCCGCAATGCCATGGCAAATATAGGACTTCGCCTGCCCAAAAGCGGTTTTGCAACCAATTTGAAAGAGGTCAGGACCGTTGCCGACCTGATCGGATTTCCGCTAATTGTTCGTCCCAGTTTTACTCTGGGCGGTACCGGCAGTGGCGCAGCCTACAATCCCGAAGACCTGGAAAAAATGGCAAAAGCAGGACTGGATGCAAGCCTTATCGGGCAGGTAATGCTCGAAGAATCGGTTCTGGGCTGGAAGGAATATGAGCTGGAGGTCATGCGGGACAAAAATGATAATGTCGTGATCGTATGTTCCATCGAAAACATGGATCCCATGGGCATACACACCGGTGACAGTATTACGGTTGCGCCGGCTCAGACCCTTTCGGATAAGGAATATCAGGCCATGCGGAATGCATCAATCGCGATCATTCGGGAGATCGGCGTTGATACCGGCGGTTCAAACGTCCAGTTCGCCGTCAATCCCGAAAACGGAGAATTGATCGTAATTGAGATGAATCCCAGGGTATCCCGCAGCTCGGCCCTTGCTTCCAAAGCCACGGGCTTCCCCATTGCCAAGATTGCAGCCAAGCTGGCGGTGGGATATACACTTGATGAAATCCCCAACGACATTACCGGGGAAACCTTCGCATCTTTCGAGCCAACCCTGGATTACTGTATCGTAAAAATACCGCGCTGGGCCTTTGAAAAATTTCCCGAAACACCGGACTACCTTACTACAGCTATGAAATCCGTGGGGGAAACCATGGCCATTGGCCGAACATTTAAAGAAGCGCTGCAAAAAGGTCTGAGGTCCCTTGAGATCGGCCGCTCCGGCTTGGGCGCCGATGGAAAGGACATCCCGGATCAAATGGATAACACAGCAAAAAAACTGTCACTATCTCAAATCGAACAAAAGCTGGCAACCCCAAATTCTCAGCGCATCTTTTACCTTCGCTATGCCATATTAAAAGGGATGTCCATTCAATCCATTTATGAATTAACCGGTATTGATCCCTGGTTTTTGTATCAGATAAAACAGATCGTGGATCTTGAGCAAAGCATCAAATCACTGGAAACAAATTTATCTGAATCCCTTTTAAAAAAAGCAAAATCCTGGGGTTTTTCAGATACCCAGATCGCATATTTAACAAATTCCACGGAAGACGAGATCAACCGGACACGCCGGACTCTTGGCATACGTCCGGTTTACAAGCTTGTTGATACGTGCGCGGCCGAGTTCAAAGCCGCCACACCGTATTACTATTCCACCTACGAGACGGAAAATGAAGCCAGGATTTCTAACAAGAAAAAGGTGATGATTTTAGGCGGCGGACCCAATCGGATCGCTCAGGGGATCGAGTTCGATTACTGCTGTGTCCATGCCTCATTTGCCCTTCGTGAAGAAGGCGTTGAAAGCATTATGGTCAACAGCAATCCCGAAACCGTGAGCACGGATTACGATACTTCAGACAAACTCTACTTCGAACCGCTTACCAAAGAAGATGTACTCCATATTGCAGAAACTGAAAACCCCATGGGAGTCATTATTCAATTTGGCGGCCAGACCCCTCTGAATCTTTCGGTTCCGCTTCATGAGGCCGGAGTTCCAATTCTCGGCACCCAGCCGGCGAGTATCGACAGAGCTGAAGATCGCAAACTTTTTCAGGTCATGTTGAACAAGCTGGGCCTGATTCAACCCTCAAACGGTACCGCCTCCTCCGTGGAAGAAGCCGTGGCCGTGGCCGAAAAAATTGGATATCCGGTCATTGTCCGTCCTTCATATGTACTGGGCGGCAGGGCTATGAAAATCGTATACGACCCTCAGGATCTGGAAAACTTTACCCGGATTGCAATCGCTGAATCTTTGGGCCATCCGGTTCTCATAGACAAATTTTTAGATGATGCGATTGAAGTAGATGTGGATGCCATTTCAGACAGCAATAAAACCGTAATTGGCGGAATCTTGGAGCATATTGAAGAGGCGGGGATTCATTCCGGTGATTCGGCCTGTGTCCTGCCGCCTCAAAGTATTACTCCGCCCATGCTTGATGAAGTCGTCGATGCGACAAAAGCCATGGCTTCGGAACTTGATGTTGTGGGGTTGATGAATGTACAGTATGCCATCAAAAACGACCGGCTGTTTGTTCTTGAGGTAAATCCAAGAGCTTCTAGAACCATCCCGTTTGTCAGTAAGGCCACCGGCGTACCCCTGGCCAAACTCGCCACAAAGGTGATGCTCGGCCATACGTTGCAGGACCTCGGCATCAGCAGTGAAATAATCCCGTCCCATGTTTCGGTTAAAGAGTCTGTTATGCCTTTTGATCGTTTTCCTGATGTGGATACCCTTCTCGGACCGGAAATGAAATCAACCGGAGAAGTCATGGGAATCGATTCGGATTTCGGATCTGCGTATGCCAAAGCGCAATTCGGCGCCGGACAGCATCTGCCGGATAAAGGAACGGTTTTTATCAGTGTAAAAGACCGTGACAAAAACGCAGCCCTTGCCTTCGCATCTCAATTTCACACTATGGGGTTTACGATCATGGCCACCCGGGGAACCTCCTCGTTTTTAGAAAATCATGGCATATTCAATACAATGATCAATAAAGTCTCTCTCGGCCGTCCCCATGTGGTTGATGCCATTATGAATAAAAAAATTCAGATGATTATCAATACCGGCTCAGGAGGCAAAACCAAACGGGACGGATACGAGATAAGACGTGCAGCCATTAAATTCAATATCCCCTATGCCACGACGATCGCGGGAGCCATGGCCATGTGCAAGGGGATTGCTGCGTTAAAGAAAAAAACACTTTCGGTTAAAACTATCCAGGACTATAATAATTAATTTTGAAATTCATGAATCAAATGTAGGCAATTGAACGAGCTGGCACGTTAGCAGCAGTTAATATCCAATGTCGAATTCTCAATACCCAATTTTCAAGTATTTTTCAGTTGGATATTGATTATTGAAAATTGAGTATTGGACATTTGACTATCGACAGAATTTTGTCAATAATACTTCAATAAGGTACTAAATGGATTATTTTGAGAAGCCTCGTGAGGCTTGCGGGCTGTTCGGCATTTATGGCCACCTCGAAGCCGCAAAACTGACCTATTTCGGCCTCTATGCGCTTCAACACCGGGGACAGGAGAGTTCCGGAATCGCTGTGGCCCGGAACAACAACATCGTCGGCCATAACGGTATGGGGCTGGTGTCGGATGTCTTTGACATAACCCATCTGGAACATTTAGAAGGACAAAGCGCCATCGGACATGTGCGCTATTCCACTACGGGAAGCTCGATACTTTCCAATGCCCAGCCCTTTGTTATCCATCATCGTCAAAAAGCATATGCCCTCGCTCATAACGGGAATCTTGTAAATGCGCACCATCTGAAAAAAGAGCTCGAAGAAACGGGCTCAATTTTTCAGACCACCATGGACAGCGAAATTTTTCTCCATTACTTCGTCAAAAGCTTAAATTTAGGTTTCGAAGGCGCCCTTGTAGAAACGGTATCACGGATAAAGGGGGCGTATTCTTTTGTGATGCTGACCAGCAAAGGAGAGCTTGTCGGAATCAAGGATCCTTATGGTTTCCGACCCTTATGCCTGGGCAAACTCAATGGTCATTACATTCTGGCCTCGGAAACCTGTGCGCTGGATCTTGTCCAGGCTGAATTCATCCGCGAGCTGGACCCGGGAGAAATCGTTATCATCGGTGAAAAGAGAATTCGCAGCATCAAAATACCGACGCCTGGAACCAGAGCCTTTTGCATTTTTGAATTTATTTACTTTGCAAGACCGGACAGCACCATCTACGGACAAAATGTTTATTTAACCCGAAAGGCCAATGGTCGGCGCCTTGCTCAGGAAGCGCCTGTGAATGCAGACCTGGTAATGCCCTTTCCCGACTCGGGGACCTATGCGGCTCTTGGGTATTCGGAAACCTCGGGGATTCCTTTTGAAATGGCCATGATTCGTAATCATTATGTGGGCAGAACATTCATTCAGCCCACCCAGAGTATGCGAGATTTTGAAGTCAGAATAAAGCTGAATCCTGTAAGACAACTTCTCAAAGGAAAAGATATCATTATTATCGAAGATTCGATAATCAGAGGAACAACTGTTAAAACCAGAGTAAAAGCGCTTCGTCAACTGGGTGTAAACCGAATACACATGCGCGTGAGCGGCCCACCTCACATCTTTCCCTGTCATTATGGTATCGATTTTTCCACAAGGGGGGAGTTGATTGCAGCAAATATGTCGGTTGAAAAACTTAAAGATTTTCTCGACCTGGACTCGCTTTATTATCTGAGCCTTGAGGGTCTTCTTAAATCAACCGGAATCCAACACCCTGAAAACAATTTTTGCAAGGCATGTTTTGACGGGCGCTATCCCGTGGAATTCGATGAATATCTGTCCAAGCACTGCTTTGAAAGCCGCTAATCTGAACAAGCCCGCCCTCCTGCCAATCCGATTAGGGCGGACAGGCAGATACTAAAAAAGATAGATTTTATTTTTACCACGAAAATCACGAAGAAAAAGAA
>CAZKDT010000190.1:0-5990 GCA_964551515.1 uncultured Desulfobacteraceae bacterium
AGGTTTCAGGATTAAGGGGAAAACAAGGTGACCAATAGCAATTATATGGACGTGGAGGATCTTGAGGTTTATAAAAAACTGAACATGCTTCCTGACACCTGAAACCAAATAGCCATGGCAATCTTAGCAAACAACAGTCTTGATTTACACCCCACCCTGTGCAGTTCTAACAATATGGACGTATAGGATATTTATACTTTTTAGAAAAGGGAACTTCAGACTAACATGCTCAAACAGCCAGACCTTTTACATTTTATCACCCGTTGGCTCCATAATTTATTGAGATGTTACGTCTTTTTTGTATATCTTTCTTTTCGGTGTTTGACACCCATTACACATATTTGATGTTTACATTTTTTCAAACAAGTTGCGGATTCCTTTGGGGAGAAAACAGCACAATGCCGAAAATCTTTCGGGAGACACTCCAGTTTTATCTAATCGACTGCAAAACAACCCTTGGCAAGGTCATCGATATCTTGATCATTCTCCTGAACCTTTTTATCTGTCTTATCCTGGTGATCGAAACCTATCCTGTGTCCGAAAAAATCGGGCACCTACTTTGGAATTTAGAGGTGATCATTGTTTTCTTTTTCATCATCGAGTATATGGCAAGACTTTATGCAGCACAGAACCGGTTTAGGCAGCTCGTGGATGTCTACAGCATCATCGATCTCATCGCAATCCTGCCCACACTTTCGGTGATATTCTTGCCTGTTCTCCGGTGTTGACAACCTGCCGGTAGACATTGAGTGGCGGCGGCAAATCTGTTCCGGTGAAGAAGAGAAGGTCACCTTTACTGTTATCTGCGGCGTTTTGTTCCCAGATAGATTCCACGTTCTGCTCGCCTGATAATGCCTTCTTTGTGAGCTTTATAGATCACATTCCGAATTTTTTTCTCATGGAAACCGGTTTTTTGTTTCAGAATAGCGACATCAACGCCTTTTTTTGACCGCTTGACAATATTAAGGATCTGCTCAGTATCTGTGAGCCCTATGCTTTTACTTCTGGCAGGAGATTTTTTATCCGGCTTTTTTTTGCGTGTTTTGACAACATGTGATTTTGCGGTTTTTTTCAATCCGGTCTTTTCAGATGAAGTTTTACCGGCTTTTTTCTTTGAATTTGTTTTCAATTCGGGTTTTCTTTTTGTTAATTTTGTTTTGGCCGGCTTCATCGCTTTTGGAGAGGTTTTTCTAACCCTGGATCGTTTTTCCTCGCTTTTCGGCGGATTAAAATCCATATGATCTTCCATATCAATACCGAACATACCGGAAAGATCCGATTCGGCAATCATTTTGGCGGTTGTTTTTTCCGCCGTTTTCAACAAGTTGTAACTTTGATCTGTTATGGTCTGTTGTATCAAATCATCTACATTGACCTTGCGGAGTTTGAAAAACAGGCTCGTGGAATTATCAAGACGGGCGCCGATACCGTACAGGGTGGCAGCCACATGTTTGCACATATAAGCCCAATCCGGGCAGCTGCAATTAAATTCAATCTCTTCCGGTGACGGAAACAATCCCTGCCCTTGGGCAGTAAATATTTCACCCAGAGCTTTGGGAAACTTTCCGGCCAAAAGTTCCGGCAATGAATCCAGTCTGTCAGCACAGGCCGCCTTGATGTTTTGCCAGATTTTTTTGTTTATCCCTTTTATTTTAATAATGACCGAGTATGGTTTTGATCTTGTGCCCTGAACCAGGGATTCGACCTGTCCGGGACTGATTTGAAGGTCCAGTACCGCACCATGACGAACATAACTGCGGCCACGACCGATACGATTCCTGTAATCCGCATACCGTTCCAGATTATGATTCCATGCTTTCCCCCACCAGGTTCTCGCAATGGTTCTTCCTTCAATAATAATCGGCTTAATGTCAGGATTTTTCTTTTTAAGTTGTTTTAATTTTTTGGCTGCTTTGGCTCTCTTTTCCCCGACAGATATATAACGAGGATAACCCCAGTATGACATTTATCACCTCTTCGTTTAATTATCAGCGATTTTATAATGTAAGTTTAAAAAGGTCCATCAATTCTTCGTTTTTCATTTCGGTTATCAAGGACTCACCGGAAGCGGCAATAACGTCATGCGACAGACGAGCCTTTTCTTCCAGCATCATATCGATTCGTTCTTCAACGGTGCCCTTGGTTAAAAACTTGTGGACAACCACATTCTTTTTCTGCCCAATCCTAAAGGCCCGGTCCGTGGCCTGGTTTTCTACAGCAGGGTTCCACCAGCGGTCAAAATGAACAACATGGTTGGCTTCCGTCAGATTCAATCCCACGCCGCCGGCTTTTAAGGACAATACCATGAACGGGACGTATGAAGAACTCTGAAACTGCTCAATAATATTTTTTCTTTTACCAACGGGAATACTTCCGTGCAAAACCAGACCGTTACGCTCAAAAATACCTTCTAAAAATTCAGCCAGGGGTTGGGTCATCTCCTTAAATTGAGTAAATAGCAAAAGTTTTTCTCTTTTTTCATATATGGTTTCACAGATTTCCCTGAGCCTTAAAAATTTACCGCTTTCATTTTCATTAAATTGGCCAGTTCCCAGATATTGATCCGGATGATTGCAAAGCTGTTTGAATTTCATCAGAGACGCCAGGATAATACCCTTGCGTTTAATTCCTTCAGTGTGGTCAATGGTTTCTTTTATGTCATCGGTTAATTTTTTATACAACAGGATTTGTTTTTTGCTCAACGTGGCGTAGGTTTTCATCTCAATCTTGTCGGGCAGATCGGATATTACCGATTTGTCGGTTTTCAACCGTCTTAAGATATAAGGGCTTATAAGCTTACGCAGCCCGGCATAGCCTGAATGATTGCGACCTATTTCTTTTGAAAACTGCTTAAACTCTTTAACATTGCCCAACAGCCCGGGATTTAAAAAGTCAAATAAGGACCACAGGTCTGACAATCGATTTTCAATGGGTGTTCCGGTCATGATGATTCGGTTGTGGCAGTTGAGATTTTTTACGGCCCTGGCCTGTTTGGTCCCAGGATTTTTTATGGCCTGGGCTTCATCTAAAATAATATAGTTCCATGAATGGGATTGAAGCCATTTGTATTTTTGAACCAGTCCAAAAGTTGTAATCACCAGATCGGATGCATTCAAAGCAGCTTTGTTTTTTCCGCGTGCCTTTGCCTCTGAATTTGAACCGGGATGGGCTACAAAATACTTCAGATCGGGAGAAAACCGCTGTATTTCATTGACCCAGTTGGAAATAAGAGAAGCAGGTATAACCAATAGGCTGGCTTGACGACTGGAGCCTGATTTTTTAAAATTGGATACTAAAATATTCAAAAAGGCGAGTACCTGGACGGTTTTGCCCAGCCCCATATCATCGGCCAGGCAGGCGCCAAAGCAAAGTGAGTGTAAAAAAAGGAGCCAGTCCACCCCGATTTGCTGGTATTTTCTTAGTTTGGCTTTAAACGCTTTGCCGGGTTTTTGTGAAGAAATCAAATCCGGGTTGAGCAATTTTTTAACGACCGAGTCGAGCCATTTCCCGTTTGAAACACTGCAGTTTATTTCAGCAGCGTTAACATCCAGCAGCTTTTCAGGCTTTAGCTGTAATCGGAGGGCATCTTTCAAACTCAAGCCTTGTTCCGTCATCAACTTTTTTGCGTTTTCATATGCATCCAGGGTCTGTTTCAGTCTGTCAGGATCCACGGCCACCCATTTATTTTTGATAAAGGCAAGTCCTTCCGATTCCTGGAGAAGTCGTTTTGCCTCTTCTTCTGAAATGTGGATATTACCAAGATTCAGCCGCACATCAAAATTCAAAAGCGCATCCATACCGACCAGAGACGGTTTTGCGTTGCCGACACTGATATTGATTCCCAGCCTGGATGGTTTTCCCTTCCACCAGTTAGGTATTCGGCATAAGATACCGCAGCTTTCATAAATGGAGACTTGCTTTAAAAATGAAAAGGCTTGTGATGGCTTCCAGAACATGGGGTGGAACAGTTCCCCGGTGTTAAGAAGATCGGCTAAAAAGAGGCTTTTTCTGGCAGCAAGATGAACGGTTGCCAGCAGTTCCAACAACTTATCCTTTTGGTTTTCATATTCTTTTAATGCATATTTAAGGGGCAGGTGTTTTGATTTTCCCTGTTTGTTCAGCCGGGTCGAATAGGTGGCCAAAAATGCAAAGGGATAATCTTCGTCTTTATTCTCCACCAGATGAAAAAATACCCGGCCCACCAGATGCAAATCAGGACTATATATTCGGATAAATTCTTCAACGGTTCCCTTATATGATTTTATTGCCTTTCTAAATGACGTATTCAGTTTTGACCACATAGTCTCAAGCAATTCAGCGCTAATATATTCGGAGCCGGGCATCAAAGGGGCGCTGTCTGCAAATTTAACGAGCCAGTTTTTATCAACGGCAATGTGAGCGTTATGGCGAAGGGTTTCCAGTTCAGATGTCCGGCTCAGTTCCCGGGCAAACTGCTCTGCGAAGTTTCGCCAGTATTCAAGGGAAGGAGTAAGAATAATATTATTATCACAAAAACCCAAATAAAGCAGACCGGCATCGGCATCGGTGGTAAACCTGTTGAATATTTCCTTTTGAAGCAACCGGGCGCTTTTATCTATGGTTTCTTTTGTTTCGATCCATTCTGTATGCAGTGAGCCATTTGGCATCACAACAACATTCAATTCTCTATTCATTGTATATGCTTATTCCATATATAAGTTAGTTCGCTTTGCTGCCAATTGGAATAATGGAGTAATGCCCCGGTGAAATAGAAAAAAAGTTTCAAGGGGTAAAAATAATGGGTTTGAAGGAGTTTTTCACAATTAAAATAGTCTATTTCCTTCCTTCCAACATTCCATTCTTCCATGCTGATGGCATAAAAACGTTGCCATTCATAAAGCTGTATTTTTATGAAGTTATAGAATTTCCGAGAGGTATAATTCTCAAACGCGAGTTTTAAATTCTGAATTCTGGGAACAATAAGCTATCAGGAGCATGGTGTCAATAAGAGCATATGTAAACAACAGCATTTAAAATCAGCACATCGACCATGAAAAACCAGGCGCCGTTTGATAATGACGGGTATGTTTTTATAGTGAAAAAGTGCAAATCGCGCAAACCCGATAAGATATGGTGATATGGCACCTTTTGGATTCTTCAAATGATTTCTGATAGTAAGGATTTCTGGTTATGCAGTTCAGAAGAAAAGTCGAAAAAGAATAAACTACAAATTTACAACGCTCCGTTTAAGCAGACCATTTTGGGTTTGGCAATCAGATGACGGCGACGCCGTTCAAATTACCCCAAAAAAACTGGCACGAACCACATTGACCCGAGCATTGCCCCGGATTCTTGGATTTTTGTTGTTTTCCGGTTGTGTTTGGTATAGGAGTGTCACGAACAATGGCGCAGAAAAATAGGTTCACCGGAAACGATATCAACATAAATCCCACCTTTTTTATTATTCCA
The DNA here is from genome assembly GCA_964551515.1 of uncultured Desulfobacteraceae bacterium. Classification (GTDB taxonomy): domain Bacteria; phylum Desulfobacterota; class Desulfobacteria; order Desulfobacterales; family UBA11574; genus S5133MH16. The sequence goes on from CAZKDT010000190.1 coordinate 5,449, forward strand.
AAATTCATTATCAAACGGTTTTTCCGTACCATTGTTCTGGGTTACTTTATATTGCAACGGTGTTAATTTTTGTTTTAATTCTGCGTCACTCAATTTTTTATATTTTTGATGATGATTTTTTGACTTTCACTTCTCACCTCATCCCCCCATATTTTTTTAGGTATTGAGTTATATTTAAACACACCAAACCAAAAGGAAACCATAAGAAAATAAATAATGTCACTTTGTGGTCCTGTCGATTCTTTGGAAAATATTTAAAATTGGGCCACAATGTGATATGTTAAGAAAAAGATAAATAGCGGGGGTTAAATGGAAAAAAGAATTGGCCGAAGTCAGAGGCCCTTTAGGAAAAACTCAAAAACAAATGTCACAATTGCTATGCATTTTTCTAAAAGCTATAAAAAACTTTGAGCAGAGATGGAGAAATATTTTCCTGTATATCTAAAAACAGATATTATTTCTTATTATCATGACGGTTCATCCCCACGCCTGTGGGGAACACTACCATGACCATGCTGGCCTGCTAGTCGTGCCCGGTTCAT
>CAZKDT010000191.1:0-5878 GCA_964551515.1 uncultured Desulfobacteraceae bacterium
CATCAGAAATGCGGAAACCTGTATTTTGTCAGATTCGATGTCTTCGGGATTCACACCGTAGTTACCGATTAGCGGATAGGTCATGGCGACCATTTGGCCGTTGTAAGAAGGATCGGTGAGAATCTCCTGGTATCCGGTCATGCTGGTATTGAACACCACTTCACCCCCGGTTTCACCGGGACCGGTAAAGCTTTTACAGGTAAAGGTTCGTCCGTCTTCTAAGGCTAAAAGTGCTTTCATATAAATAGGTTCAGGCAGATATGTCGAACATGCAACCGTTCAGCAAACCAAATTACAAATAAATCTCAAATTCCAATATTCAATGACCAAAACCTTCTATGACGAGACATTGTTTGGATTTTTGAATTTCGGTCATTGTGATTTGTTTGTTTTTTGGGATTTGTGATTTGGAATTTCAATAAGTCAATGAATTTCCAACAAAGCAAATCCGCTCTATCCCATGTTTTTTCTTCACAATAAAGTTCTTAAGCCTCCTGCCAGTCTTCGCCCCATTCTTCGGCTCCGACAGATTCTTTTGCCAAAACGTCCAGGGTAACCGCCTGGACCTTGCGAAATACTTCCGTATAATTCTTTTTTTCGCCGTTTACAGTCAAGAGATCGTTTTCTATGGAGATCCCGAAAAGCTTTTGGTTTTCCTCTAAATAAGGGAGAATCAGCTCCCAGTCGGCGGGGCTTAAGTCGACAAATTCGCCGCCGTTCAACTGGTCCGCAACTACCTTGTGGTGTGGATCTCTTAAATAGATAGCGCCGCCGGAAGCCAATGAGAAGAGATTGGAGCCCGGATAAGGTGAAGCCTGATCGATAATGTTGGCCTGGTCATCGAACTCGATGCCGTTGAGTACAACAAACCCGCCGCCTTTGAGGGGATCGCCGGCCATAAATGACTCCGCCAGATAATCGAGACAGGTGCCGTTGATCACAACCCGGGGACGTCCCACCGCATTAATCAACGGACGGCCGGCGGCATTGCCCATCACAAATACGGTCCCCCCTTTGGCGCCGTACATAAACGTTTGACCCACATCACCGTATATAACCAGTTTTCCGCGTTTCATAATCTGGCCCAGTTGATCCTGAGCATTTCCGTGCACATATATTTCCAAACCGTCAATACCGGACGCAAGGTAGTCGCCGGAACTGTCATAAACATCTATCCTAACCTCATCGGAGTCGCTTGTCAGTCCGCAGCCACAGAATCGCTGACCCCTGTACCCATAGCAGATGAACGTTTTCCATCCCAGTTTATAGGCCGCACAGATCAGACGCGCGTCACAGTCATCGCCTTCAGGCGGGAATTCCCGGGCATTAATCACCAGAACTTTTTCATTGTCTTTAGGGGAACGCAGACTATCTCGTATTTTCCAGTCGATATAACGATATGTCCCGGCAGTATTATCAGAAAGATTGGACGAATCCTGAAAAATTAACGTCAGGTTCTGTCTTATGATTTGGAGTATTGAACTCGGTTTCTTATCTCCGGTTGGAAAACGACGGTCCATAAGGTGCGTCAGGATCTCAATGGTTTTTGATTTGACCATGTCATTTCCGGCGGCCTGTTTTTTAATCTCTTGGCAAAAGTATCTGATGGAGGGATAAGCCCAGGCGGCCATTTGCCGGCAACAATAATCCTTAAAATCAGAGATATCATCACAGGACAGACCTTGTGTTAATGCCTGATCGATTTCGGCGGCATTTGCCGGTGTTACAAGTTCGGGGGTTATTTTATATGGTTTTTGATGTTGAGGTGTCTTAACCACGTCCCCGAATTTATTTGTACACACGAGTTTTTTGGAGCCGTCTCCCTTGCCGGCGTCTTTGACGGTGAAAATGAAAGCGCCGCCGTCGGTTGCGCTGCCTCCGCGGGCATTCCAGTATTTGTCCGCTATGGGGCAAAAACGGTTGTCCTCTGTTGCAAGGTTCTCCAGGGTGGCGTCAATGGCCTGCTTTTCCGAACATACCAGGGCGATCTGAACTTCTCCTTCCTGCAAAGCAAATACCTGCGGTCGCAACATGGAGGTGTCGGTAATACCGAGAAGCTGGAAATAATGTTCATAAGGGTTGTTGCGCGCAATGATAAAAAACCAGGGACCGTCAGGCGAAGCATGAATATGAGCCGCTTGTAAGTACCGATAAATATGCTGTTTCTCCGGTGGCAGCAAATCGAAATCATATTCTGAGGTGGGCGCCATGGCCTCAATGATATATTCTAATGGATATTCAAAAGTTCGGTTGAGCAGGTCGAGCAACAAAACCGATACCTCGGTATCTGTTAAAAATTGCGGAAAGATGTTATTCTGCTTCAAGTATTCGCTGACCGCATAATAGTTGGCAAAGTCACCATTGTGAACCAGGGCTTCATCCATTCCGATAAAGGGATGCGCGCCACCGGGATGCCAGACCCTTCCTTTTGTGGGATAGCGCTGGTGTGCGATCCATCCGTGGGCTTTGAAATCCTCCATACAGTAATACTGGGTGGCCTGTTCGGCATAACCCACGATTTTCAGGATCATGATATTACGGCCATGGGAAAGAACAAAAGCCTGTTTTTCGCCCAGGGAAGCGTAAAACTTTTGGTTTAAACGGAAAGAGTTTTGATAGATAAATTCATCTTCAGCCTTGCCAGGTTTTAAATCCTGAAGCTTATTCTCCTCAATAAAACGATCCAGCACATGTTTTTTGACCCTGACAAAATAACGCCACACATCCGGAGGCTTGACTTCTAATCCTTGTATGTCTCGGTAATCGTCAAGGCAGGGAATACGTTCGGCTTTATGAACTTCCAGAAATGGGGCAATAGCCGATTCTTCCACGTCCGGTCGGGATTTTGGATCCAGCAGGGCAACCTGAAGCAGATAATGGGTGTCCAGAACTTCCTGGGTTACCCCCAGGTTTTGGGCGGACAGGCCCACCGCGGCGATACCGCCCCCTTTACCGTTGCCGCGATTATGCATCTGAACCGAAGGCTCATAAATATGGCGGCCACGCACCGGAACCGATGAAATAAAACCGGTTACACCGCATCCGCCCTCTTCAGCAGATTTTTTAAGGGGTGTATTTCCATGAGGCAAACGGCCCCGGGATTTCAGTATATTTTTAATTGTTGAGTCAAAACCGTAATGCATTTTTTTTATTCTTTTGTTTGTTATTTTGATTTTCGGTCATTGGAATTTATTTGTTATTTGTGTTTTGTTATTTGGGATTTCTCCTTTCGGTCATTGTAAATTGGATAAGTACCTAAATTATTAGTTCCGCCTGGGGAGCCGGTTGATATTTTGATCTTTCTTCTTCATCCAAATAATCGAGGTGTACCAGCAAATCGGATCGGCCCGCCAGTTCTTTGATGCTCTTTAAACCATATTGTCTCAAAATTTCACACCATTGCTTACGCCAGGCCATATACATATTGACGATTCGTTGAGTAGCCCAATCCTGGGTAATCATATGCCCCAGTTCGGGGTCGGTAGTGGCAATGCCTCGGGCACACCCTCGACCGCTTTCACAATGGCCGCAGCGAACACACTCCAGGGCAACCAGTTCCGCAGTCCCGATCACTACGCCGTCGGCTCCCAGTGCAATGGCCTTGGCCACATCCATTGCATTGCGAATGCCGCCGCTGGCAATTAAACAAACTTTTTCTCTGATGCCTTCATCCTCCAGGAATTTATGTACCTTGGGAATGGCATACTCGATGGGCATGGCAATATTTTTTTTTGCAATATCCGGAGCGGCGCCGGTTCCGCCGTAACTGCCGTCCAGATGGACAACATGTGCCCCTGCATAATAACTGCCGACTGCCACCATGTCCACATCCGTGGGCGTTGAGACTTTAACGGAAACCAGTACCTTTGGATTAATCTCTTTGACCCAGTCCACATGTTTTTTGTGATCCTCCACCGAGTAGACGCTATGGAACGGAAACGGCGAAAACAGGGCATTCCCCATTACGGTTTCCCTCATGGCCGCAACTTCCGGAGTCACCTTATCTCCCAGAAGATGACCTCCCAGGCCGGGTTTTGCACCTTGAGCGTACTTGAACTCCACCATGGGTGCATTCAAGATGGTTTCTTCTCTTACCCCAAACAGACCGGTTGCGATCTGGGTAATGACATGTTCGGCGTAGGGGAGTAGCTCTTGAGGATAACCTCCTTCTCCGGTGCAGGTCAGGGTGTTAAGCTGTGTCGCGGCATGGGCTCTCGCGACCATGACGGACAGAGCTGTGGAGCCGTATGACATGCCGCCGCCATAACACGGAATGGAGATTATCTTTTCAGGCCGACCGTCAAACCGTTTGTTCAGATTAACAGAGGTATCCATATCCTCATCGCTTAAGTCCAGGTAATCGCCGGTTTCCGGTGTTTTGAAGCGGATTTTATCAAAACCGCCGCCGGAGTTGCCCAGACTGTATTCAAGGTCTACCACAGGCAAATTTCCGGTTTCCGCCATCTCCCAGTGGCCGATGAGCATGTCCGCGGTCCAGCGGTAATCGCCCAGAGTCTCCAGAATGGGATTGCGCCGAAGTGTGAGAGCCTGTTCCGGGCAACGATCTATGCAGAAAAAATCATTTTCTTTGCATTTAAAACCGATACATTTGTAATCCAGAGGGCGTAGTGGTTTAGAATAGTTGTCATATCGAGGATGCACGCCATAAGGACAAAGCTCTGCACACAGCCCGCATGAGATACATCGGGCATTTCTCCGGATGGTGTACTTGCCGATGGGATTGCGAAACCGATCCGGTGTTTTAACAATTTTGGGAAATTTAAAATTATTTTTTTTATGACTTTTTTTATGACTCATAGGTTATTTGATTCCTGCTATTTTTCTTTTACCGAATATCGGACCGAAACTTTCCATTTCCAGATCCTCAAACCACATGGAGCGTCCGACTTCGCCCCTTAGCCTTCTGGCTTCCCGGATTCCCATGGCGCCCATCACTTCGATTAACTGGTTGTGCCAGGCGGCAATGAGATTGACGATTCTCTGGCTGCCCCATTCCGGATCGATGGGATGGTCTATTTTTGCCGGACAGGGCAGACCGTTTCGACATTGGTAGCATAGGCGGCACTCTAAAGCGACTAAGAGGGGGATATCAACGATAACAGCGTCGGCGCCGCAAATAATCGATTTCGCCATATGCTCGGCCATGGCGATCCCGCCGCAAAAAACCAGATTGATTTTTTGCCTTACGGAATTATCCACCAGCTTTAGATGAATTTTTCGAATTTTTTCCTTTAAAAATAAAGGATGCTCCGTATTCAGTTCTTTGCCGTGTTCATCGGCATAAAAATGAAGGGTGTCCACATGGGCATAGGAAAGTTCCAGAGCACGGGAAGCAGCCGTTGCATCCAGCGGAATGCCGATGATAATAAAAATATCCGGTTTTATTACACGAATTTTAGCAATCGTTTTTTCGATATCAGGGGCATCCGCCAGTTCCACCCCCCGGCTTTTGGCGATAAGCTCTTTGTAATGCATGTAATTTTCACAAGTTAAACAAGGAATAAGATGATCGGCGTATGGACTCAGAACCTTATGGTCCTGGGGCCGGATCAGCATTAAGGTTCCCAGAATCCGTGCCGCCTTGGCCGCTGACAAAAGAATTTGTTCATTTAAAATAAGCGTATCCGGTAACTGAAACATTAAGGGGATGGGAAGCTCTAAAATGGGAGGCACATCCGAAGCCAAAGACATATCGGTATTAAATTTTAAGGGCGTGGCTCTACGGGAGATTTCGAAACAGGTACTGATATACTCGCGACCGTGGATACCGTCTCTTGTGGGACGAACAATTTCAGACATATCGGTCCACATGGAATCGAAACCGGCGGCAACAAAAGGACCGCGATAGCCGGCTCCG
>CAZKDT010000192.1:0-2040 GCA_964551515.1 uncultured Desulfobacteraceae bacterium
ATTAACTTATTCATTTTTTGAGCGAAAGCCTTGCAATCAGGTGTCAGGTGTCAGGTGTCAGGAGTAAGAAACGAATTAGCTGATACCTGAAACCTGACACCAAAAAGTCTTGGATAGCAATTAATAAACTGGTAATGCACCCATATGAATTGTTTTAATATAAGTAAAAAAAATAGTTCAAGCCTTTTTGAAAAGTTTGCCAGGTGTATTGAAACGCTAAATTTACAAGCCAACCCACTGACCGACCGTTTCTACTGCTTTTCCTGTGCCAAAATGCTCTGTGAAGATTTTAAAATAATAGAGTTCTTCCTTGCTCCGGACTGTCGGATAACTGCCCTGAGCTTCTTTTAACTCTTCATCTTTAATCGTCGCTTCAAAATAAGCGGGCAGAACATTTGCGGAACCGGATCCTTGTGAGAATTCCTGTTTGAGCCGCCAGACGATTTCTTTGGGCAACACGTTTTCATATGCTTTTCTAAAAATCCATTTTTCGATTTTTTGATTTCCGTCCGGTCTTTGCTTATATTTAGATGGAATAGCCATGGCATATTTGAGCAATTCTCCGGATATCAATGGGGTAACCACCCGGATGGAATTGCATAGATTCATTCGATCAAGGCGTAATGACGCATTATTATGTAAAAAGCCGATACATTTCATTTGTTGCGCGAATAATTCTTCAGCGGGAAAGTCTTTAAGATACAGATACCCGCAAAACACTTCATCACCGCCTTCTCCGGAAAGCAGGATCTCTATTCCTTGTTCTTTAGCATATTTAGAGATGAGATAATTCGACACAGAACTTCTAACCAAAGAAGGGTCAAAGGATTCCAGGCTCCAAATGACTTGGGGCAGTACCGCGAGAATTTGATCAAGGTCTACAATCAATTCATGGTGGTTGGAGCGAATATGGTCGGCCATTAAACGGGCGCATGTAATGTCTTGGCTTTCTCCCACACCCAGGGCAAATGTCTTCAAGCGCTCATCCTTTCCAAACTTATCCCGAAAGGCATTGCCGGCTATCCAGGCAATAACACTGCTGTCTATTCCACCACTGAGAAGACTTCCCGTGGGTGCTTCAAAGTTCACACGGTTTTGGAAACTGCGCCGGATAATATCTCTGATGGTTTCCGCCATCTCGTTCGAGTCGCTATGTAAAATTTCAGGCTGTTGTTCCGGGAGTTCGGCAAACCGGAACAGTTTACCCGTGCTGTCCATATAATATCCCGGCGGAAATTCATATACATCGTCGGTGATTCCTATCAGACTTTTAAGTTCGGAAGACAGATACAGCGATCCGTTTTTTCTTCCATAAAAAAGGGTTTTGATACCTAAAAGATCTCTGGCCGCAAATAGGTTTTCTCCATCGGAAATCACGAATGCAAAGATAGCATCATCCAAATGCTGAAACATCTCATGACCGTACTTTTTGAATAGATGAAGAATCAACCGTTCTTCTTTGAATGGACCGTGCGTGATCCCTTGAGCGTTACACAGATGGTTGGAGTTGCCCATTTGGCCGTCGTAACAGATGGAACTGTTTTCATCCCCTGGACGGGTCACAGGCACGAAATCCTTATCCGGATGCGCCTCAGGGCAGTCGGCTCTCAGATAGTTCTGGGCCATTAAGATCCGTTGGCCTTCAAATTTCCCCGACAAATACGGACCTCGATGATCTATCCTTTGGAACATATTTTTCAGTTCAGTAGGATTTTGTTTATTAAATATTACAGCGAAACCACTCATATTAACACCTCGAATTTTCTACAATTTTATGAAAATATTAGATGTTTTTTAAGTATTCAAAGCTTGGCTTGAATATGGAATAACGGAAGGATGGTTTTTAAAGGAATATTGGCCATTTTTAATTTTATTGTCTACACAAATTTTACCATTAACCCAAAATTGCATTATCCTAGAACCCATTATTCCAGCATTCCACCATTCCAATTGGGTCGAAGCCCCTAACTTGAATCTCTCATACAAATATTATTTCTTAATTTCGAAAATTCCCACGATTCCGTGTCCAAATCCCGTTCC
>CAZKDT010000192.1:2140-5873 GCA_964551515.1 uncultured Desulfobacteraceae bacterium
AATATTATTTCTTAATTTCGAAAATTCCCACGATTCCGTGTCCAAATCCCGTTCCGGGTTGAAGATCGGTTTCGAGCTTGCGAAGGGAATAGCCAAGGTGCGGCTCTATGACATTGGCCCGGACATCGCCCCAGGACACCCATCCCACCCCTTCAATGACTCTGCGCATGGTTTCCATGGCTTCTTTAAGAGGATCCGGATAATAGGGCATAATTTTCGGGACATTATTTAGTTTTTCATCTTCTGTATCATAATGGCTCAGCAGTGAAATCGTATAGTTTACCAAGGTGTTGCAGCACATGAAAAACATTTCAAAAAAATTATTCAGATGATCAAACCCCGGCCGGGGTACATAGTCGACCAAAAGGCTTTCAAGATCTGTGCGAACATACCCTTCAAAGAGTGAATTTACCGGAAACCGTAACTTTGGACAATTGGCGTTGTAGTCCCGGGTATCCATGTGGCGGCCGATGAATATGGAACGATCGAAAAACTTGATCGGCTCGATGGTAAACCCTGATTCCTTAGACGCCCGGTCAATAATTTTTATAATTTCATCTTTTGTTATCAGTCGTAAGGGAAAAGATGAAATTTCCATTTGATCCCGTTCTTCCTCGGGATAAATATAGGAAATGCGATAATCCATGAAATATTCTTGGTCAGCGGGATGATGCCACAGATCCTGCCATTCACAGGTATAACGACCCAGCCAGTCCCCCATAAAAATCGCCCGCTCCGGTGCATGCCTGGCAATATCGGCAATGATTTTCACGGACTGATGATCATAAAAGTGTGAGAAGGTGCCGTAGGAGGTAAAATACATATCAAAAGGAGGATTTTCAGTGATTTCAGGCGTCAGGCCGTTTGAAAGGTCTGTTTGAATAAACCGTGTTTTTGGAAGCTGACCGATGTACTCTTCGGCCTGTTGAATAAGATCCGGGTTAATGTCGACCCCAACATATTCTTGAAGCATGTCCTGTGTAATGGCAGCAGTGATGAATTCGAAAAGACCGGGATCTTTGGTGGTTACATTCATTAACAGGTCGTATCCGTCGGCGCTGCCGCAACCCAGGTCAAGAATACGTATTCTTTCGAGGTTTCTTTTTTTCCGTTCCACCAAATTATTCAGTGCAGGGCGCAAAAAAATAGCTGTGTTCTGATCTTCCCAAAATCTTCGAACATTGTCATATTTTCCGGTCAGTCCGCTTGCTTTTTCATATTTTCCCGTGCTGTGGGCCTGTGTATATGCCTTTTTTTCTCCTTTTTGGTTCATTACTTACTCCTATTTATAACTTTTCATCACCTCAATGGCCTGAAACGCATCTTTGCAATACGCATCTGCCCCGATTTGTGCGGCAAATTCATTGGAGGTGGGGGCGCCGCCGATAAGAACTTTAACTTTATCTCGAAGTCCTTGTTTTTCAAGCTCCCGGATGACATTTTCCATATTCCGCATGGTTGTGGTTAAAAGCGCCGAAAGCCCTAAAAACGGAGCCTTACTTTCTTTAACCGCATCCACGATGCGATCCGTGCTCACATCGGATTTTAAATCGATGATATCGTAGCCCGCACCTTTTAACATAATGGCAACAATGTTTTTCCCGATGTCATGAAGGTCGCCCTTGACCGTGGCAATTACAAATTTGCCCTTGCTCTCCACACCTGCCTTAATCAAATGAGGCGCCAGCAAATCCATGGCCATGCCCACACATTCGGCAGAAGCCAGCATATCAGGGATCAGATACTCATTTTGCTCAAATTTCTCCCCCACTATTTCCATGGATTGAGTTAATGATTCTATCAATATTTTCTTTGGTTCTATATTTTGATTCAATGCCTCATTCACCAGCTCGGTGACTCCTGGTTGACCTTCCAGTCCCGGATCAAAGCCTTCGTCTTCAGCTTCCACTCTACCCTGAATGACATTAAATGCGATTTTCTCTAAAAGTTCATCTGGATTCATCACCCACCCCTCCACTCTTGTTCGTTTGTTGTTGCAAAATAACACTTTTGAAATTATACATTTTTTTGAAATTAAAAATCTTTTAATAGCTAATGATTTATGCCACTTCCATGGCCCACGTGAAACTTTTTTATATTTCACCGGGGCTATTATTTCAATTGGGGCAAAGCCCTTATGTTGTTTTTAGGCCCGGCAAAAGTCCCGGCACCTTATTATATATACGTTCCATCACATCTGAATCCAAATGAGGCGCTGGTTCGGCTTCCAATCGAGCCATATACTCAAGCGCATTTTCGATAACCTTGTCTTCCATGTCTTTGGTTTCAAATTGATATGGGTCGGAGATATCCCCGCTGTGCATGGCCTTACGAGCATGACGGGCGAATAGCCGATGGCTTGAGGCCATGACCTTTTTTACCATATGAAGCGTGTTATCAATCTCTGTTGGATTGATCTTGGGCTGTCTAAGGCAATGCTTGATTTTTCCAATCTGTTCATTGTCGAGAACCGCTTGAAGCGGGCAAAAACAATTAGTCCGATCCAAAAGCCCGAACGCATAATGTATATACTGTGCTCCGCTCATTGCCATGTAAAAATGGGTAAAGAGTTTCTCAAACATGGCCTGCATTCCTGGCACACGGGCATCACCCACACCGGCACTTGAATAGCAAGGTATCTTATAGTAACGGGCTAATTGAACGCAGTCGATATTATACTGATTGAATTCCGGGCAGCCGTAAAGATCATGAAGATCATCCAGACGTGCCCGAACCGGAACGCTGCCATAAAGGACCGGAGCCCCTTCTTTGATCAGTTGTGTCAGGGTAATGCCGGCCAGAATTTCGGCGTTAATCTGTGCAACCATTCCTGCTTCCTGGATGGGCGCCGATGATCCTCCCTGTGGCGAAGAAGAAATAACCAGGGGGAGTCCTGCTTCAACAATAGCAAATACTTTTTCCGATGTGTCATCCACGATTTGAAGCGGGCTTTTAAATACGCAGGCAATAAAAGAAATAATCGGATTGTCTTTTAACGCTTTTTTACCTCCTGCAATGATTTCTGCCATGGTGACCACATCGTCGAAATGCGCAAGGCTGGTCAATCCGGCCTGAACATGTTTGGTAATATTGTTGAGACTGGCAAAGAATTTATTCACATCATGGTTATCTGATGTGATTTCGGGATCCTGGATGTTCAATGGTCGAATGAAGAAATCAAGATGCTCCAATTTGTCGCAGAGTTTTGCAGCACGACTTAACAAGGCGGTACTGCCACGACGCTCTGTGTATCGGGGCACTTTTACTTTGACGGAACTGTTTTTTTCACTGACAAAATCCTCCATCTCGGTATCGAGCCAGATATTTGCTTCAGATCCTGATCCAAAATAAGCACGTGGGATTTCAGCATCGATAAACAGGCGATTTTCCGATTTTCTTGCCCCTAAAACAATCCGGGAAGGTGCTTTTGCAACAGCTTCTTTGATAAGACCGCCCGGAAAACTTACCCGCCAGCATTTCGCATTCGAATCGCTTTCTTCCCGGATGTTGGCGCCGTGGCTCTTGAAAAGTTTGGCCGCTCGCTCGTTATAGCACCAGATGCCCGGATCGGACAGTATGTCCAGTGAAGATTGATCCAGCCATTTCACGTGGTCCTGATTCAACCGCTCGTAAGGCTTGACCAATACACCTTGTCTAAATGATTCAACCACTATTTCCTCCTATAGATTTTTTACTTTGCCCTGAAAAGCCTGGTCCTTTGGGCCTCCGGCTC
>CAZKDT010000193.1:0-5872 GCA_964551515.1 uncultured Desulfobacteraceae bacterium
CAGGATGCATTTCTTCACCATGTGGAAAGCGGACTGATAACCCTGATCGGCGCTACCACCGAGAACCCCTCTTTTGAGGTTATAGCTCCGCTTATGTCCAGGTGTCGTTTGATAACCTTAAAAGTTCTTTTATCAGAGGATATTGCCGTCATCGTAAATAATGCCCTAAAAGACAATGAAAGGGGTTTTGGGAAGATGAATCTGGTTATCGAAAAAGATGCGCTTTCTCATCTTATCCGTATTGCGGACGGAGATGCCCGTGCTGCCCTGAACGGCCTTGAAACGGCTGCGTATCTGGTAATATCCGGAATCGATTCTTCAAAAACAGGAAAACCGGTGCACATAACACTTCAGGTTTTAGAAAATGCTCTGGAGAAAAAAGCACTTTTGTACGACAAGTCCGGTGAAGAACACTTTAATCTTATATCGGCCTTTCATAAGAGCTTAAGGGGGAGTGATCCTGATGCTGCTGTCTACTGGCTTGGACGAATGTTATCAGCCGGCGAAGATCCTTTTTATATAGCGCGCAGAATGGTCAGGTTTGCAAGCGAAGACATCGGCAATGCAGATCCAAATTCACTCGGAGTTGCATTGAACGCTATGGAGGCTTTTAAGTTCCTCGGGCATCCGGAAGGTGAACTTGCAATGGCCCAAGCTGCCATATATCTGGCTACAGCCCCGAAAAGCAACAGCGTATACACAGCTTATGGAAAAATTAAAGGGGTTATCGACAGTTATGGGGCGTTGCCGGTCCCTCTTCATATTCGAAATGCTTCCACAGGACTGATGAAAAAACTCGGGTATGGAAAAGATTACAAGTATTCCCATGACCATAAAGATGCATATGTTCCTCAGAACTATTTGCCGGAAAAACTTGAAGACCAGCTTTTTTATGCGCCCACAGACAGGGGTTATGAGAAGACAATTAAACAGCGACTCGATGGATGGAGAGACTTGAAAAAAACCGCTAAAACAAAAATTTGATGAACTCGTAAATAGAAGTCTTCGAACCTTTGAATATTTTTATTGTTCGTAACGATTCCCACAAAGATCCCACAAAGAGGAAGCTAAATTTCTTAATACCTTGAATGTCCATGACGATCTAAATAGTACGGACTCAGGTATCCATGACGATGGTGATTACGTGACTTCCAATACCGATTCCGCGATATCTAAACCTCGCTTATTTTTACTTGTTTCATTTTATCTCCCTGTTGAATTGAATCAACGACATTCTGGTTGCTAACTACTTTTCCAAATACTGTGTGTTTCCCGTTCAAGTGAGGCTGTGGTGAATGCGTGATGAAGAACTGACTCCCGTTTGTGTTTGGCCCGGCGTTTGCCATGGAGATTACTCCTCTTTCGTGTGTCAGTGGATTATTCTCTACTTCATCTTCAAAACTGTAGCCGGGACCACCTCCACCCGTACCTGTGGGATCTCCACCCTGGATCATGAAATTACCGATCACCCGGTGGAACGATATACCATCGTAAAATCCCTCTCTGGCCAAGAAAACGAAGTTGTTGACCGTTTTGGGTGCATGGTTAGGATAGAGTTCTAATTCAATAATGCCCTTGTTGGTCTCAATTTCCGCCATATACTTTTTATTTGTATCAATTTGCATTTCGGGTGAACTGTTCCATTGCAACTTATTCATCAATAATTCCTCCTTGGTATGGGTTATAAATATTTTTTTTTAAAGGTCTTTCTATAAGCAACCTAAAGCATTCGAAGAACCGGAATGACAGAGCGGATAAAAAACTCGTAAAAAAATGAACGATGCAATCTGATATTTCCCACAATATCTTCATCCCGTGCATGATCCGGTGTATCACTGACAAATTTGAAAATAAAGCATTTTGTATTAAACTTTCTGCACGCCTGAGCAACTGAAGCACCTTCCATGTCGATCAGGTCTGCATTCATGGAAATCTTTTTGCGTTTATCAGGGTCAAGAACAGCCATGTCGCTGGTGGAAAGCGTCGCAGTTTGAAACCCATTTAAAATTGAAGGGTTATGAATGCATGGTTTTCTTGTTGTTAATTCATGTCTGTCATATTCAACAATTTTGTTTATGTGAAAAATCTCTCCCAGAGGATGTGAAAAATCTGTCGCACCTGCTGCACCGAGATTACAAATGCAGGTTGGTTTACACTTATAAAATGAATAACCGGTCGCCATGGCTGCATTTGCTTTGCCGATACCTGAAATGATTAAAAAAATATTATCATTCTGAAATACAGAAAAAGGTTTTTTATGACTCTGTTTTAAAGACATACCCAGGACAAAAGGCTTTGCCTCAAGCATGGTGGCCATGACAATTGCCGTTACAGTATCTTTTTCCACAGAGCCATCTCCTCAAGGGTCTGTATCGCTTTTTTACCGTTATTTCCCAGTGATAGGGTAAAATTATTGACATACAGGTCTATATGGCCGTCAATAACCTGATCATCCAGTGTCTGTGCATGCAATTTTACAAATTTCCGGGATGCATTTTTGTTTTTTAAGGCATATTGAACCGAATTTCGAATAATGGATTCAATATTATCTTTCAGGTTGATGGCCGGGTGATCTTTTCTCACAGCAATACACCCCAATGGAATGGGAAGCCCTGTTTCGTCTTCCCACCACTTACCCAGGTCGATTATTTCGACACAGCCATATTCCGGATATATAAACCGGCCTTCATGGATTATCAGTCCGGCGTCGTATCTTCCGATCCGGACCCCTTCAAGTATATTATCAAACCGGGTTATTTCAACATTACGTATTTCAGGATTCCACAATTTTAATAGAAGATATGCGGTTGTATATTCACCTGGTACGGCGACTTTTGCTTCAGGTAATGAAAGATCAGAAGATCTTCCCACAAGAAGAGGTCCGCAACCATATCCGAGTGCGGAACCTGAATCAAGTATTTTATAGGATTGTTTTAGCTTGAGATAGGCATAAAATGAGAGCTTTGAAATATGAAATGTTTTAAAAAAAGCTTTTTTATTCAGTGTCTCCACATCATGAATATGTGGAATAAAACCTAAATTGGTCGTATCAATACAGTGATGAAGCATGGCATGAAATATAAATGTGTCGTTAGGACAGGTTGAAAATGCAAGATCAAGTATGGTCATGAAAGTTCCTTGCGGCAGATGATGATTGTTGCAACCCCAAATGTTTGCGGATAATTGGAAATTTGGGAAAAACCGTACGTTTCAAGCAATGCCTGAAGATCTTTGGGGTCAACAAAAGTTGCAATGGTACCGGACAGATATCTATAAGCCAATTTCCGGCCGGATATAATTCCCCCGATGAAAGGGAGTAAGTTGCACAAATAAAATGAATACAGTTTTTCTATAATTTTATTTACGGGCCTCACAAGTTCAAGGATTGCCAGTTGTCCGCCGGGCATTAATACTCTAAGCACCTCTTTGATAAAAATGTTTATATCAGGAATGTTGCGAATTCCAAAAGCGATTGTGGCGACAGCGAAACTGTTATTTTCAAACGGTATAAGACTGGCGTCAGCCACCACCGGATATCCTTTCAAGGCTTTCTTTTTAATACCTTTTTGCAGCATGTTCATGGAAAAGTCGAGGGAAAAAACTTTTGCGCCTTTTTGATGCAAAAGGAGCGAAAGATCGCCGGTTCCACAACAAAGATCTATGGCCGGGTTATTTCGAACGTCTGTTATATGATGAAAAATATTCCTCCGCCACAGTATGTCCGTACCCATGGACAGAATATGGTTGAGCAAGTCATACGTCGGTACAATAGAATCAAACAGCTTCTTGATAAAACGCTTCTTCTCTTCAGGATTATCATTGTTAATTTCATAGGAAAAGTTGGAATTCATCCGAAATTCCTTATCATTCGATATTGAGAATTTCTCTGCACAGGAATCTTGCCGGCGTTTTTTATTATATCGACAAGTTCCTTATGATTGGTGCTGGTTTTTATTCCGGTTGCCTTTACCACAACCTCTTCCATGAGCACCCCGCCCATGTCGTTTGCCCCCATTGTCAGTGCAATCTGCGCAAGTTTTAGGCCTTCGGTAAGCCACCCGGCCTGAATATAGGTGATATTGTCGAGAAATATCCTGGCAATTGCAACCATCTTAAGATAATCGATACCTGTTGCCGGAAGAATATTTTCCATTCGTGTGCCGGCGGGAGAAAATGACCAGGGGATAAAGGCCTGTAAAATCCCTGTGTCATCTTGAACATCTCGTATTACGTTAAGATGTTCGATCTTCTCTTCATAGGTCTCTCCCATTCCGTAAGTCATGGTTGCTGAAGACTTCATTTCATTTCGGCAAAGAGAGTATATTACCTCCCGCCATTCATCTGTCATAATTTTTTTTGGACTTACCTTTGTGCGTATTCTGTCAACCAGAAGGTCTGACGCACCTGGTACGGAATCGAGGCCTGCTTCTTTTAACGCTTTCACAACATCATCTATGGACAAAGCGTTTTTCCGTGAAATGTGTACAATTTCCGCAGGAGAAAAGGAGTGAAGGTAAATTTTCGGAAAACGTTTTTTTACCGTTTCTACCATATCGATATATTTGCTAAGCCTGTAGTCCGGGTGAAGTCCGCCCTGAAGCATAACCTGGGTTCCTCCGGCAGCAATAAGTTCCTCAACTTTTCGGATAATATCGTCCATTGTCAGTTCATAAGATGGAATAAGATTGGCCCGGGCATGAAATGCGCAGAAAGCACATGTCGCCTCGCAAATATTGGTGAAATTGACAATCCGATCGATGATGAACCCGACTTGATCTTTGGGGTATGCTAATTTTCTTCTCATATCTCCGGCTTTTCCCAGGTCAATGATGTCCCAGGAAAAAAGATCCAAAGCTTCTTCAGGGGGTATTCTGTCTCCCTGGTATATCTTATGAAACAGTTCGTTGTTTGTAATCACGTCTTCCTTTACTATTCAATATCCAGATAGCTTAATCCGGTTACATTTTTGATCAGCCCCATCTCTCCGGCAACCGCATAATAAAAGATTAAGGCTTTTTTTAAATTATCATCAAATTTAAACTGCAAAAGATCAAAATAACCATTGATGTCATAAATAATATCCGGATATTTTGCTTTTGCCAGTGAAACTACATTTTCTTTTTCTTCCTCAAGGCAGCGCAATGAGCCGTGATATGAAGAAACGACAGATTTTATTTGGAGTTTATATTTTTCAACAATGCTTTGTCTGACCGCAAACACGGCAAATACAACAGGGAAACCGGTTTTTCGAAGCCACAGGTCGCCCAGGTCATAAATATAAGAGACCGGCTCAGAAGTTATTGCCATTGCATCATTGCCGATAACCAAAGCGGCATCCATATCTTTAAGCGTCGGCTTTGGGTCGGTGGATATGTACGACGGTTCTAACCGGTAATATTTTTTAAGCAAAACTTTCAAAAGCACCACAGAAGTATGTGATGCACAGGTAATGCCCACTTTTTTACGGTTCAGATCTTCAATGGGGATTTTGCTTATCAGAATGACTGATCCCACATACCCTACCGAACTCAAGCAGAATTGGGGAAGGATAAGCACATCATCGGCAATTTCTGCACAGGTTGCCGAAGAAATGGGGCTCATGTCCAGTTGTTGGTGAGCCATCATTTTGTTGAGCAAGCAGGGATAACCCGGATAAATGCTAATCTTTGGGACAGGTTTTTTCTCAAACATTTGGAAATAAAAAGGATAGCAGTTGAGATAGTCGATATAGCCAAGCCTCATAAAGATTCCTTTTCCAGGCCGGCCGATAGACAGCGGTAACTTGCTGTTGTTCGTTCAGGTATAAGTTGGGCGTTATGGATCAGTCTTTTTAAAAAAGTCTCTGATCCAAAATCGGGGGTTTGAGCGCCGG
>CAZKDT010000194.1:0-5867 GCA_964551515.1 uncultured Desulfobacteraceae bacterium
TTAACAGGGTGAATTTTTTGGGATTTGTTATTTGGAACTTCAATAAGTTAATGAACTTTCAATAAAGCAAATCCCCTCTGGGGATAACCAAAGCCTGGTCCTTTGGGCCAGGATTCTTTACTACCGGAACTTATGGAGAAGTTACTTATTAATCTACTTTATCCCTCGTCTGTTCCCGTTTTATAAAATATGTATATAACGATGAATTTTTCATAATATTTATTTTAATGCATACGGATGAAAAAGGCAAGGTCAATGCTGAAACGGTCCAGGGCAAACGCATTTGAATCCCAATACAAGGAGAACGCTTCACGACGGCGTGCATCTCTTTCCAACCGACTGAAACTTGTACTTAAGCACCCAATAAAATATTCATGTGGGTGTATATGCTTGTTAAACCAGGCTTTTAACCAGGCTAAATTAATGCAAAATTTTATTCGCAAATATTTATGACTTGACATTCAAGCATTATGAATCGTATGTTTTATAGAATATTAGAAGCTTATTCTATAAAGAAAATACTATGCCAAAATTCATTAAAAGAAAAATGAAACCGGTTGGAGAAGGCTTAGAGAGGTCGAATCTCATACGCACAAAATATAAATTATATATATTCATATCTGTTCTGATTTTTTGCAATCTTTTCCTCACTTCAAAAGCCTTGCCACAAAACAATCAAAACCCTTCCCTGGTCTTGGTTCCAAAAAACCTGGTTATGGATAATGCAGTAATGTGTGAAGAAATAAAAGACTTTACTCCAATAAATCAGGCCGTTGTTTTTTCCATAAAAATTGGAAGAGTCTCATGTTTTACATCATTTGACTCGATACCTGAAAAGATGTTTATCTACCACAAATGGTTTCACAAAGATAAACTGAGCACTAAGAAAAGACTGACACTTCACCCCCCCCGCTGGGCAACATACAGCAGTATTCAGCTTCGAGAAACAGATAAGGGCCCGTGGCGAGTTGAAATCTCCGATCATAAAGGAAATACGCTGCATATTTTAAAATTTAGTATCACCGAATAATCGGTTTTGAGCATGCCTATATCTTTTTTTTCACACTTTCGATGGCAGGATCTCATCGATATCCTGTTAAACAGCTATATCCTGTTTCGCCTCTATGTCCTTTTCAGAAGAACCTATGTCTTCAGGGTGCTTACAGGTATTGCGCTTCTCTGGATCTTTCAGCGGATAGCTGTATTTTTCGGACTAATTTTGACAAGCTGGGTAATGCAGGGAATTACCGCTGTTGCCGCTCTTATCATCATCATTATTTTCAGAAATGAAATCCGCAATGTTCTTCAGGCAAAAAATTTAAAGGCAATTCTCTGGGGATTTCCAAGACAATCTGTTCAAACACCAATAGAAATCATCGTGGAGAGT
Source organism: uncultured Desulfobacteraceae bacterium (assembly GCA_964551515.1). Lineage (GTDB taxonomy): Bacteria > Desulfobacterota > Desulfobacteria > Desulfobacterales > UBA11574 > S5133MH16. The sequence continues at coordinate 1,388 of CAZKDT010000194.1, forward strand.
GTCAATACATTGTCAAAACGAGGCATCGGAGCCTTACTTGTTTTTCCTGCAAAGGAAGATTTACAAGATATAATGAAAAGCGGGATACAATGGCAAGGATTGGTATCCAAAGAAATGATAGCGAGTATCTTCTGGCATGACAATCCTGTCCACGATGGTGCCGCAATAATACAAGGGAATAGGGTTACCCAGGTGGGAGTTATCCTTCCCCTGTCACACAGAAACGATCTGCCATCACGATACGGCATGCGTCACCGGGCGGCTCTCGGATTGGCTGAAACGACAGATGCTCTGGCTATTGTAGTATCCGAGGAAAACGGAAATGTGCTTGTGGCTAAAAATTCAACAATCACAAAGAGTAATGATGATGCTACCCTTTTAAAAGCATTGCAAAAACATATGGGTATAGCCGAAGAGGAGCCGGCTTATCTACGTAAAGAAAAACTTGATATCAGTATAGCAGCTCTGGTTTCCGTTTTATTTATAACAGGTATGTGGTTCAGCTTCTCAAGTGGACTGGATATCCTGATTACCCTTGAAGTACCAGTGGAATACACAAAAAATGACCCCGGAATTGAAATTGTAGACACATCTGTCAATACTGTCCGTCTTCAACTGGCTGGATCAGGAGCCCTGATAAAATCTGTTCAACCTGACCAGGTTCAGGTGCGGCTCGATCTTTCAAATGCTGTTGTCGGTCGCAATACCTTGTCTATCACACATGAAAATATTTCCCTGCCGCCTGGGATCTTTTTAAACAAGGTTGTCCCCCCCGTGGTTGAAGTAACCCTGGATAAAATCATTACAAAAGAAATCCCTATACAGGTTGACTGGGTTGGGGAATTGCCAAAAAATTTAATTCTTTCGCAATTAATAGTTGACCCTGAAAAAGTTGAGGTAATCGGCGGAAGACGCATTCTAGGGAGCATCTCAACCATATACACAGAAAAGGTTCCACTTGATAATATTAAGAAATCAGGAGACACAACAGTTAGCCTGGCACTTAACCCTGCGTCTCTGAAAATTGCACCTGGATCAAAAAACAGGATAAATTTGTCATATGTGGTAAAGCCAAGAGTCAATTAGATCACATAAAATCAATAGGTTAGATTCTTTGAAACGAATCGGAATGTTGCCATGAATTACAGTAACTTCTCAATAAGTTCTGTCGCATTAAATGGTGATATCTGTGGATAACGATCAAATCCTGGTTGCATTGTACCGGTTATTCTCGTTTGAAAAGAAACTCCATAAAACCGAGACGGCAGATAAAAGTTTTGGCCAGCTTGAGAGGTGACATAATGGCTAATATGTCCCTATGCTGGCGGCCGCGCATAGGAAGATTCAGATGGGACTGTGGTCGTAAGCTAACTTTAAAGTCCTGCCCAACAACAAATGAGTTTACCCCAAACCTTGCCGTCTGTTCGCCCAGAACCAAGACAACCGCCATTCCCCCGGGCTTTAATATTGTGTGACACAACTTAGCCAGCCTTCTAACCTCCGTGTTCTCCAGACGGTCCGCCAGTTCCCACAGAAGGATTCCGTCGAAGCTCTCGGGAGGGCAGTCAAGTTCCTGCAAGATTTGACTAACAGGATTACCCTTGCTAAGGCACCTCTCCAGGCGAATAAACATGTCGCAAACATAAAGTCTTTTCACGCGGCGTGCGAAAAACCTGATGTTTTCCTGGCACACAGGCCCAAGGTCAAGCACCTGTCCTGGTGGTTGTCGATCGAGACCTTCCATAAAAATCTGCAGAACATTACTGGTATAGTCGACCGTCTTAGGCTCATGGGCCGGATCCTTCCATGACCGATCTGCAGAGGTAGAAAAAGTGGCCAATTATCAATTCCTCTTACTGCTCTTACCAGTCATAGCAAACGGTTCTTTCGCCGGTTCCGAGGCAGACTTTTCTTCCGGTTTGACCACCGTGACTGTTTTTTTCTCCGGCTCACGCTCCATCTCTATGACCGCCTTTAGGTAAGCCCCGTCCTCCACCGAAATACTCTTTGCCTTAATTTCACCGTTAAAATCGGCTTCCTTTGTAATCTTCACTGTTCCAGTGGTGTTAACATTGCCCACAAGCCTGCCGCTAATGGTCACGTTGGCAGCCTGAATCTCGGCTTCCACCTGCCCCCTGGGTCCCACGGTTAAATGGTGAGTTTCTATTTCGATTCTCCCCTTGACCGATCCCTCAATGAGCAGATCCTCCTTGCCTCGAATAGTTCCGTCGATGATAATCTGCTCACCGACAATAGTCTTTCCGTCTACCGGGGCCAGAACATGTGAAGACGCGGTGTCGGTATTACCCTTCTTGTTTTTTTTAAGCATCGGAACCCCCTTTTTACGAGCGTGTTTTGTCTTTGGTTTTTAGGGTTTGGTGATAAGAAATGATTTTCTTTTCAGGTATTTTTCCGAAAACTTTATGGAACGGAACACAGCGGAGCTAACTTGTAGCATCAGATTTTAATTGCTTTTAAGTTTTTTTTGATTTACATTATTTTATCTACACTGCTTATTTGTCCACTCTATCTTTTAATTCCTTGCCACACTTGAAAAATGGAAGTTTTTTTGGCTTAATCTCAACTTTTTCACCGGTTTTCGGATTCCTGCCTGTGTATCCCTTATATTGTTTAACACAAAATGAGCAAAATCCACGAATTTCTACTCTGTCACCATTGGACATGGCTTCCAACATTTCATTAAAAACCATATTCACAACCATTTCAGCCTCGGTTTTTGTTACTGCTGCCTCCTCTCTGAGAGCCTCTACAAGTTCTAATTTATTCATCTACAACCTCCAAATTTAATTATTAAAAATATTATAGCAAAGATGACTGACGTCTCTTGCGTTTGGTTCTTAAACCAATTATAAAGCCGAGTATGAGTACGCCTGCTCCGCTCAAAAACCATTTAATATTCTGATTCCAAAGAAGTTTTGTTAATTCATCTTCAAATTTTTTTGCTTTTTTTGTCTCTTCGGCAAGTTTTGAAGAAGATTCTTTAAATTTTGACTGAAGCTTAAAAAAATCTTTGGACTCTGCTTTGAGGGTGTTATAATTGTTGGTAGTCTTCTCAAGTTTTTTTCTGATTTCGACAAATTCAGTGCTTAGTTTTTCATTTTCCTCCTTCAATAAGCTGTTTTCCTCCTTCATTTTGGCGGCGTTATTTATTAAGGCTTGGTATTTGCCTTTCAATAGGTTCAGTTCAACTTTGCTCGGTATTTTATCTGTAAGAAAACGGCTTATAACCCACCCTTCCTTTCCGTTGGTCAACCTGATCAGGGTCCAGCCATCACCCGGTTGGACGACCTCAACCTTATCACCGATCCTGAGCAAAGATATTATTTTTCGATCATTCCCCGGCCCAGTCCTCATGGTTATTTTCATTTTATCGCTGATGTACTTGTTGTTAGCCAGAACCGGCGTAGCAAATAAAACCAGGCACATTCCGATAATACACAATCCTTTCAAAGATAGCCTCATAGATATTACATTCCATAAAAGTTATTGAATTCAACTTCTTACGAGTTTATCAAAGTTATTCCGAAATGGTTTAGTTCTTTTAAATAGATCGATTTCTATAAACGTTAATATTTTCGAAAAGCTAAAGTGTTAGGTTATTTCAAAGTTTGGCCTCAAACCGACCTGACAATACAGAACAATGCTATGTGACATGGACTAAAATAAATATTAGACCATAATTATAATTGAAAGTCAACCGGCATTTTTTAAATTATCAACACAAATCACACCGTTTTCGGCAAGTTACGAACACACTTCAGTTGAAATGAGCCTGTTGAGCAGTTGATATCCACATCGATAGCCACTTTTTTATCATCACCCGGAAGAACGGTTTTATTTGGTTCTAAAAAACCTGGTCTTCCCACCGGGCCGTAGGCACTATGGGCCGGAAGCTGGGCCAGGTCAGAGATAGATGGCTCTGCCTTGGAGTTTGGTGTCTAAAATCACAAATCCCAAGCACCAAATTACAACTTCAGAGATCCTCAAAATCGGCTATTTTTCCCCAAGTGAAAATGTGCATCAATTGACTCCTGTCAGCGGAGTTCGGGAAACAGCAAAATGCAGCTTCATGGGTAAACTGCCCTGGATTTTTATTCCCAGGTTGTTAATCCTCTGGCATAAACCCTGAGCGGCTTTTCGATGTGCGGGTCTTTCTATCCAGCCGACCAAAACAACCAGTGTTTGACCTATTAACTTCACATAGCCTCCCCTGCCGGTTATCTTGTCTAATATTTGCTTTACATCATGCGGGCGATTATATTCATGCGGAAACTCCTGAACCAGTCTCTCCCTGGCATGATAAGCAATGATTTGCAGTAAATCATAAATACGCTTTTTCCCCAGATCACATTGGGACATCGGATTTCCAAGTAAAGACTCCAGTGTTATTTTTTCAGGCAATTCCTCCAACTTTTTTTCAAAGCCTGTCGTATATTCAAGTTTCTCACGTATCTTTTTT
>CAZKDT010000195.1:0-5860 GCA_964551515.1 uncultured Desulfobacteraceae bacterium
TATTTAGTTTTTTAGTATCTCTCACCACAGTACCATCTCCCGACCTGTCCCGGTACTTTCACTGGGAGGTACCCCAGTACCATCTCCTGGAGCTACGCGGCGAGCGGTGCAGCAGAGTTCGATGAGGTTTTTTCTCTGCGTTCTCAGTGAACTCTGTGAGATTAAAAGATGTGCTTACAATTTTATCTTGACAATTTGTACAGCTTCGCGATGAAACCATCTCCATCGCTAATCGCCGATGCGAGATGGATTGTGCAGAAACCTCTAAGTGCAGATCTCGTAACATGATTGAAAAACAGGTCTTTTTTTTGGACATTATCGGGCGTGGTGAAGCCTTCTCGAAGCATAGGTTTCAGGTTTCAGGCTGGCTCTCGCTTTTTCACTACTGACACCCGACACCTGAAAATAGAGCAAAGTCATGCATTCCAAGAAGTCACAAAAGAACAACGCCCATAATTCCGTTTTCAATGTTTTCTTAACATTGTGAGTCGAAATATGCTCCAAAATGAACTTTTGCTTTCGTTCCTGAAAGAAGAAACCAGTCTCAAGGGCACATATTTCCAAAATCTGGAATCAATACCACATATTGATGCAAATGAACGGGCAACCCCACAATTTATCATCTTGGATTGCAGAAATATTGATATGGGAAATATTTGGACGGACATCCGTAAATGGAATTGTTCAAACTCATGGCCGTGTTTCTTTGTTGTGTGCAATGCCGAACCCGATTTGCAATTTGAAGAAAGTACTATGTATAACTGCTCACTCCCAGAATAAATGAACCTGTTAGTCCAACATTATTTGACCCAAGATGTTCCTTTTATAAAAGTAATAGTATCCAGCATACCCCGCTTATAATATGCTGTATTTAAATCAATAGATAGTCATATATAACCGGATATTCCGCAAATCAGATGGAAGGAAAAAACCAACCAAATAATCTTGGAATTTAGTCCAAATAAAGTTGGACTTAGCATATAATGGCATACAGGGCATCTTTTATAATAATGATTCCCTGAAGTTAATCAGCAAAGGTATTTGTGCTGTTTTGGAGGGAGATATATGGTATTCAAGAAAAACATTGGAAAAAATTCTTAAACAAGAACGGTCCTTATCTCATCTAACAATACATCCTGCGACATCCCGTTTGACAGATAGAGAAAAACAAGTGCTTTCCTGTATTGCTTCCGGATACAGCAGCAAGGCTATTGCTGATGAGCTTAACATCAGTATGCATACCGTCAAAACCCATATCTACAATATCGATAGAAAGATAAATATTACCAACCGCTTTCAGGCATCACTCTGGGCCGCCAAATACCTTTATTTTTTATTAAAAAAAGCGAGGGCGTGAAAAGGTTCAGGTTTTTTCAAGCCGTGCCACCGACTCAATGTGATACGTATGCGGAAACATATCAACCGGCTGCACTTCCAGTACCCGGTAGCTTTCTTTCATCATACCGAGATCCCTTGCCATTGTCGCAGGATTGCAGGAAACATAAACAATCCTTCCGGGCCCTGCTTCAAGAACCCGGTCCACAACATCTTTGTGCATGCCGGCCCTGGGAGGATCGATGATCATAACATGGGGCCTGACCTCAAGTTTTAAAAGTCTTTCCTTAATGTCTCCAAGGACAAACCGGCAATTTGTTACTCCATTCATCCGGCAGTTTTTTGCTGCATCGTTTACAGCGCTTTCAACAATTTCCATGCCGATTACCTCTTTTGCAGACCCTGAAATATATATTGCGATAGCACCGGTACCGCTATAGAGATCCACAACCGTCTCCCGGCCTGAGAGTCCGGCATATTCCTTGATGGTATGGTATAACCTTTGAGCGCCCAGGGTATTGGTTTGAAAAAAAGAGTTTGCCGATATTTCAAACTCAAAATCCCCGATTTTATCCGTTATACAGGAACTCCCGGCAAGTTGAATTTCATATTCTCCCACGGCAATACCGGCCTTGCGAGAAGTGATGTTGTTTACCAGTGAAATGATTTGAGGATATTTATCCATGAGTAAAAAGGCCAGCGGCTTCACGGTTTGTAGATCTTCTTTTGCGGTAATGATGTTTACCATCCACTGATCATAGGCAACAGAATGTCTGAGCATAAGAAAACGCCAGAAACCGGTATGACTGTGAATCCCGTAAACAGGAGCATCTGAAGTCCTGATGAATGTTCTGACATCATCGAGAATATGGTTCCCCAGCTCAGGCTGAAGCAGACATGAACCGGTATCAAGAACTTTGTAAAAAGTCCCCGGCACATGAAGTCCCAGAGCAAACCCCATGTCAACACCCTCTTTGCCCATTTCGTCCGGCAATAGCCATCTCCGGTCGGAGCATGAAAACTCCATTTTGTTCCGGTATTCAAAAATTGCGGGCGATGATATTGTCGGATGAACCGGTACGTCCCGGATAAGACCTATGCGCTCAATGGATTCGATAACATGCTGTTGTTTGTACTCAAGCTGTTTATTGTAATTCAAAAACTGCCATTTGCAACCGCCGCAAAAACCGCTGTACTTACAATCCGGAGGGATCCGGAATGGGGACGCCTTAACCAGTGTGTGGACACGGGCTTCCGCATATTGCTTCTTTTTCTTTACGATGCGGGCAATCACCAAATCCAAAGGCACCCCTCCGTCAACAAAAACAACAAGCCCGTCCAGCCGTGCGAGACCTCTGCCTCCAAAGGCTATCCCGGAAATTTCAAGTTCGACAAGTTGTCCTTTTTTAATTTTCATTTTCGCCAATAACCACCCTAATTGGTTCTTCTTTTAGAGCCACGAATTAAGCGGAAAGAATGTTATCTTCCTGATCTATTTATTTAAATATTGAAACACTGTTTTTTCGTTACGAGCCTTTATGCATGAGTTTGTACGGTATGGTTTCGGATTATTCGTGGAGCGATTAAATTAAAAAAAACTCCCCGAGTTTTCATTTTTATTGAAAAATATCACGTTTAATGGGATAAACCAACCATGAATCAAAAAAATATCACCTTCTCATCAAACGGGTTTATTCTCAAAGGGACACTGCACCTTCCGGCCGCAGAAACCCCTCCGGTTGTTATCGGGTCGCACGGTCTTTTTAGCAGCGGCAGTTCTCCAAAACAGGTTGCACTTGCCAGACAATGCAATGAGCTTGGCATTGCATTTTTCAGATTCGACCATAGAGGATGCGGACACAGCCAGGGCGTTTTCCAGGATGTCACTTCTCTCGAGGCCCGGTGTAATGACATGATCAGCGCAATAAAAATGATTCAATACAGGAAAGACACCGGCAACAGGACAGGACTTTTCGGAAGCAGTATGGGGGGGGCTGTCTGCTTGTCCGTGTTTGAAGAATCTGATGCATATTCAATTGTTACCTGTGCCGCCCCGGTTCGCAGCAGTTCCATTATCAAGACACTGGAAAAATCAAATGACTCAAACACGCCAACTCCACCGTTTTATGATAAATATCTTGATTCCGATATTTCAGACAAGCTTTCATCTACTCATCATATTCTTATATTTCATGGGGATTCCGATGAGATTGTCCCCCCGTCAAATGCCAGAGAAATATATGAAAAAGCCGGTGATCCGAAAAAACTTATCATACAAAAAAATGGTGATCACCGCATGAGCAATAAAACAGACCAGGAAAATTTTGTTCGGGAATCGGCCCTGTGGTTCAAAAATTCTTTTGACGATTAAATTTCGTCTTGAAACTGGAACTTCTCAATAAGTTTTAGTGTATGAAATGATCATAGTAAGACGCCTGCTCCATAATTTATTGAGAAGTTACTTGAAACTTCTGCAACCATATGAATTTATTGGTTCTTTAATGGTAACTTGTTTGTGTCGTCTGAATGGAATGATAGAAGTCCCTAATTCCCCCTTTGAAGCTCCCGTCGCAGCAGATCAAGGGCTTTCATGGCAAAAATTTTTTTATTCATCAACCGTGTATTGAACGGGAAAAAGAACCGAAATCCTTTTACATCATGTGGAGTGGCAAGTCCGATGCAAAGCGTGCCCACAGGTTTCTCGTCAGTTCCCCCGCCCGGTCCTGCAATACCGCTGGTTGCCAGGCCGTAAGTTGTTCCGGCAACATGTCTTACCCCTTGGGACATCTTTTTTACGGTCTCTTGGTGTACCGCTCCGTATTGCTGTAATAGTTGGTTAGATACCCCCAGCACCTTTGTTTTGGCTTCATTTGAATAGGTAACCCCTGAAAAAAGAAAATAGTCTGAACTGCCCGGTACATTGGTAAGCATATGGGATATCAATCCGCCGGTACAGCTTTCGGCAACAGCAAGGGTCGCTTTTTTTTCGCTAAGAATCCCACCCACAACCTCTTCCATTGAACTCCCGTTCATAGAAAAAATATTCTCCCCTAACTTCCCGAAAACCCATTGGGATGCCTTTTCCAGAATCTTACGAAGAACCTTTTCATCCTTGCCTCTGATATAAAGTTTTACCTGGATCTCCGGAAATTTTGAACGGAAACCCGGCGTTATCTCAGGAAATTCGGCGGACAAACCGTCCAAAAGTTCCCCTGTTTCCGACTCGTTTAAGCCGAATGTGGATAGCGTCTTAACCAAACTTAATTCATCCGTACGGCCATAAAGCTTCTTTATGCGCGGCAGAACCTCATCCCAAAGCATCCGTCGCATTTCAAAAGGTACACCGGGAATAAAGAAAAACCAACACCTGTCTATTTTTAAACGAAATCCGGGCGCAGATCCAACAGGATTATCTAAAGACTCGGCCCCTATAGGGAGCATGGCCTGTTTTCTATTTGAAGGACTCATAGCGCGCTTCCGGGTTTTGAAAAAATTTTCAACCACACCAAGTGCCGACCGATTAAGAACCCGTTCAACCCCTTTTGCTTTGGCCGCTGCTTCCGCCGTGATATCATCGCTTGTGGGACCCAACCCTCCGGTGACAACCGCAACATCCGCCCTGCTCCCGATCTCTTTTATGATGGAAACCATCATGTCCATATCATCCCCCACACACGTGTGCCGTATGGCTTCAAGACCCGCTTGTTCCAAAACTTGAGCGATATGGGCCGAATTGCTGTCGATAGCCGCACCCGTTCTTATTTCATCACCTGTAGCAAGTATTTCTATAATCATATTCTAAAACCCAACGCTGTTTTGTAGATTATCAAAAATAGATTGAACCTGGCGGCAAAGACTGTCAAACTACCAAGGGTACAAAAACTGGGCACCGTCACTTAATGCCTTCGCCATCAACCATTCATCATCAGTCGTTTGGAAAGAGATACACACCGTCGTGGAGCGTTCCCCCTGTATCAGGATTCAAATGAGTTTCTGCTGCAATATTGAATAAAAAACCTTGACAAACATTCGTGATTATATATATCTAAATTCAATCGGTGATAACCATGAATAAAATAAATAATCAAATAATAAATGTCGATCTCGAAAACTGGTGGTGGCAAACTCAAATTTACGGGTCTGCCACAGGAACTTGATTTAATAACTTATAATTAGCAAAACATCAAAGGACCATGGCGACTCAAGCCACGGTCTTTTTTTTTGTTTCAAACGGGCCGTGGAAATTTTCACGGCTTTTTTTTAACCTTGTGAAACTTTTCACCTGAATTTTGCACGAGTCGGAGGCTTTCATATGCAAGGCATTTAAGGGTGAAATCATAGTAAACTATTACAATCCCTTAATAACACGGCATATGAAAGCCTCCGGCTCGCCCTTCGGGTGAAAATTAATGAATAAAAAAGATTATCATTCGATGTAACATTCGGGTAAAAACTATGATTATGTGATGCTGTGTAATTCACTGATGTTGGTTAACAGCGGTCATTTATTACTTTCCATCGGAAT
>CAZKDT010000196.1:0-5813 GCA_964551515.1 uncultured Desulfobacteraceae bacterium
TATAAAAAGTTGTGTGGATTACCCATCGATGTCTGTTGTTGAATGGATTAGAGAACACATGGGGACGGAAAGTCCCAGAACGAGAACGCTGCTGGCAGTTAGCTGAGGAAACGGCAGTGTGTGGCGTAAAAAATGAATCGTTCCCTCAGGATGGATTTCCCCTGACACCTGAAACCTGAAACCTGAAACCAAATAGCCATAGAAATCTTAGCAAAAAAAGGTTCTATGAATCCTGAATAATTTCACTCGGCGATTTCACTATCTTCCGCATCCGGGCCACACGAATTTTTTCTTCCAGGTTTTTTATTTTTGCAAAGGCGTCCTCTGCTTTCCTGATGATTTCATCCAGATCCGCCGGCTTCATTAAATAATCCATGGCCCCTGATTTTAATCCTTCCACCGCGGATTCCATGGTGGCGTGTCCGGTGAGCATGATCACCTCGGCCAATGGAAATCGCTTCTTAATTTCCCGTAACGTTTCATTCCCATCCATACCCGGCATTTTAACATCAAGAATCACCACATGAATATTTTGAACACTCATTATTTCCAGGGCCTCTGCCCCGCTTGAGGCAGTCACCACATCATACCCTTTTTTCAGAAGCAATTTTTTCATGGTTGACAAAAATCTTTCCTCATCATCCACTATCATCATCCTCATTTTCTTCATAATTACCTCCTTGTTAACGAATTGTTTAGACTCATTTCAGAACTCCTGACTGTATACATAATTTCAACCTAATATGGGGGGTTAGTCGTAATTTTAAATGTAACAATTTGAACATCGAACATTCAACGTCGCCCCAGTTAAATAGAAAAAAAGTTTCACAGGGTAAAAACGTCGAATGTGGAAGGCGCTCCTGCCCGCCATCGCGAGCCGTACTCAATGCTCTTCGTCCTTTTGTTGGCTCGCTCAGGCGAGGCGGGCGGGTCGCTTTGTCTTTATTATAAATGGTAGAATACATTATTGGATGTTCAACGTTCGATGTTCGACGTTCATCTTTTATATGCCTTCAAAGTGTGAATTCTTCATTAAAATATGTTGAATCTGAATCTACAATAGGTCAGTAGTTCTGAATTTAGTTTAAACTGCTGCCGGTAGCAGGATGGTGACGGTCGTTCCGATATCCACGTTACTGCTGACCTCTATACTGCCGCGCATATCATCGATGATGCCGTAGCATATCCAAAGACCCAAGCCGGTTCCTTTGTCCACCGATTTGGTCGTAAAAAACGGTGAAAAAATTCTATTCAGATTTTCGGGACTTATTCCTTGGCCATTGTCAATAACCATAATTTCGACCCGGTTGTTTTGTGTTGGCCCGGCTTTGATAATCAGTTTGCCTCCCGAAGTTCCATGACGTTCGAGAATCGCATCTATTGCATTGTTATAAAGATTCACTAAAACTTGTTGGAATTGGGTTGGATCCCCGTGTATGGAATCCGTATTTTCGGCAATATCCTGCTCGATTGAAATTCCATGGACAATGGCCTTTTGAGCCACCATACAGGTGACTTCCGGAATAAAGTTTTTAAGATCTATATCTTGAGGTTTGGGTTCGTCCTGCCGGCCGAATTTTAAAATTGCCTGGGTAATCTCTGAACACCGGGAAATCTGAAGACCGATCTGATCCATAGAATCCTTAAGTTCTGCCAAAGATTCCGATTCTTTTAACTGGCCTGTTTTCTTCATGTCTTCTAACGTCATTTGGATCAGGGATTGCTCGGTTTTGATGATCTGAAGGGGATTATTAATCTCATGAGCAAAACCGGCAGACATTTCCCCCAGCTCTGCAAGTCGACTCGCTCCGATAAGCTGCTGGTTCAAGCGGTCTTTTTCAACATCCATTTTTTCCATGCTCCCGACAATACGATTGGTGAGGTAAAACGCAATCACTAAGATCGCCGAACCGCCAACCCCCATGATGAGAATAATCAGATAAACGGCCGAAGTAAGTGCTTTGAATGCATCCGCTTTTTCCTGTCTGACCACCAGCAGCCATTTTTTATTCTGCAGCCAGGTGGTTGTGCATAGATATTTTTTACCTTTTGCATCTTTAGTTATAAAAATTTCGGTACGGGTGTCGGATGACGGATATTTGATGTTGTGTGGATTTTTGTCCATGAGTTTTCCGCCAGAACGCGGTTCTGTCTGAAGTAAGCCGCTTGCATTCAGAATATAGGCCTCTCCGGTTTTGCCGATGCGAATACTTTTTACAATATTATTGAATGAAACCGTATCAATGGTTGTACGAAGCACCCACTTTTTGCCCATGTTCTCCTGGGTAACGGCAATAACAAAATGCGGTATCTGCCGATACCCTAAAAAAATATCACTGATATAATATCCATATTTCATCACTTCCTTGAACCATTGCATATCTTTATAAATTTTGCCTCTTAAACTGTAAGGACCGTGATACGCAACATGCACCCCGGACGGATTGAAAACTCCCAGATCAGAAAATGCCGGGGATTTTTTCTGTAAATTATTAAAGACGGTTTCAAGGTTTTCAGATTGACTGAGATCTTTGAAGGTATTGGAATGAATAATAAAATCTAAATCATTTTTCCGCTCCTTGAGAAAGGAATCGATCATTTGCCAGTGATCCCGGACAATTCTTTTCATGCTTGCAATCGTGCTGTTTTCTAATGACGTTTTGAAATAATAATAACCAATGCCCAGGGCCAGCATGAATGGGATTAATGGAACCAGGACCATACAGGTAAGAATGACTCTCCTTAGTGTTGAAAAATGATCCGGCATCATCATTTCCTCCCGAAACGCATGCTTTTAGACTCTTAAATAGAGCAATCAGCATGCCAAAAATAGCAACAAAGGAAAATACATCTAATATGCTAATATAATGGTATTTATATAATTAAGAAAAGTTTTTAAGATAAGATTTGCGTGGCGGGTTTGTCAGGATTATTTACACATTGTAAAAAAATGGAAACAAAGGATGCGGATTCAAAACAGTCAAGGTTTTATTTTTACTTGAGAATTGTCTGAATGTCATTATCGATTTTTGATCGGTAATGGTTCAGGGCGGCAGTATTGGCCATGATCATATCGAGTTGACGGGTATGAAGCATCAGGTAACCCAGAATTGCAAGGTAATTTTTCATAAAATCCATTTTATGACCCTCCACGCGGGCGATCAGATTGTCCTCATTGATTTGGACTCTGAAACCATGTTTTTCCAATATCTCTCCGATAAAATGTACTCGTTTAAGCCGTCTATGATAGTCTGCAGCACCTCCCTTAAATTGGAAGCTTGTGTAATTTTCAATGGATCGCTCACTGACCAGAGCCTCCATAATGGAAAAGTGATAACCGAGCCTGGAACTTAAGCTGCAATAATTTTTCGAGATCATAAAATAGTTGCGGTCGGAATAAGCCGAACGAACACTAGGGGTTAAGGCCCTGTTAGCAGTTGACTGAAACATGACAGATATGAGTCCCTTGCCGTCAATTGCGGGCGGGCCGTCCCAGGGAATAGCCGTGAACCCGTCCCAAAAGGCCAGCATGGGAATAGAGATAATATTTTCGAGTGTAACATACTTTCCCTCCACTTCTTTTTTAAATCCGTCATCCAGATTTAACACCCACCACTGCATCGGCACATTATAATAAAGTTGTTTGCTTGATTTTTCGGAAAAATTGTGTTCCTTGCCAAAATTGAACATCTCCTTAACAGATTTTTCATGAATAAACCGGGTAATATCATGGAAAGTTTTGCAGTTGGACGGATTAAAATCAGGAGAATCCGGGTTGAGCAAGTTTAAGGGTAAAATAAGGCTGCTGACCTGTTTTAGATTTTCATAAACCGGACTTCCGTGCATAAGGTTTTTCTTTTTCTCGGATTTTATCAGCAATGACTCGATTTTCCCCTGATATATTACACGAGAATCGGCATCAACGGTCACCATTTCTCCATGGCTCAAACGATCTACAGCACCGGACACCCCAAAGAGTGCCGGAACTCCGAACTCTCTGGCCACGCTGGCAAGGTGTCCTGCAAAACCGCCCTGCTCAGTAACCACGGCAGCGGATCGATTTAAGAGGGAGGCCCATCTGGGGAGTGCCTGCCGTGTAACAAGGATATCACCCTCGGGAAATCGCAGCATATCTATCCCTTTTTCAACTACATAAACTGCCCCGAAGGCTGCGCCGGGGCTTGCGGTAACCCCCCCTCTGGTAATCACGACCTCATGATCTGCTTCCATCGCCGATTCGGGAATATCTCTTTTTACCATCTCCATCTGCTGCAATGGCCGGCATTGCAAGATATAAACTGCGCCATCCTGGGCAACCGCCCATTCAATGTCCTGGGGCCCTGCATAATATTCTTCAATCTTGACCGCAAGTTTTGCCAAATCTAATGCTTGATTTTTATCAATGGCGGCCAGATTTCGGGTTTTTCCGGTCAACTCCATCCGGCACACGCCTTCTTCGGGAAAGCAGATAAATTTTCTTTTCTTGGTTTTTATATCTTCATGAATAATTTCCATGGGGACTTTTCTTGAAACAACAACAAGGTCACAGGCATCACTACCGTCAACAACAGACTTGGGCAATCCCCATGCAGCGTTTATAAAAATCGAATCATCCCTAATATCAACGGGATTACGTGAATACATGACACCACCTGCAACAGCATCCACCATGGCCATGCATCCCACACACATGGAAATATCTTCATCCTTAAATCCCCTGTTCAACCGGTAGGTGACGGCCTGAAGAGAGTATTTACTTGCAATAACTTCCTTATACGCCTGGAAAATACTTTCAATACTTACGTTTAATTCGCTCCTGTATTGACCTGCAAATGAGCCCTCAAGTGTATCTTCCCCCAGAGCGCTGCTTCGCAGGGCCAGAGTTGTCCGGTCACCGGTTTCTGATGACAGATGTTTACATGCCTGCATAATGGAAACAACCAGATCATCCGGAATATCGGATGTTATAATAAGCTGCTGAATTTCTGAACTCAAGGTGTAAAGCCTTTCCATATTGTCCACATCGGCGGACTGAAAGCGCCTGTTTATTTCCACCTGCAAATCGCTTTCCCTGATAAATCTTTCATAGGCGGCCGCTGTAATAACAAATCCTTCGGGAACGTTGATCTGAAGCCTGTTTTTTATTTCTCCTAAATTAGCCATCTTGCTTCCCACAAGATCGGTCATTTCCTTATTTACAGCATCCAGGAATAAAATAAGTCTTTCATCTCCCATGGATTTCTTCTGTGACAGCAAGAGGTCGATATTTTGCTGAATATTATTGAACCGTTCATTGAGCTTTCCGTACTTGCCCGGGGCGAGCTTGTCTATATTTTTTATCATATTAAAAACATTGACGGATACAGCCGTGCAACTTGACCTGATAAAGGACATGCCAAAGGATTGTTTGCCTTGAAGGACTCGCTCAATATCGGCCATAACTTCAAGCGCTCTTTTGTTGGCATTTAATAGGAGCTTGAAACTGTGATACCTATCCTTAAATGCAATTCGAAGCTCTTCCACATCAGCAGCATCCAGTTTTGGCTTCTTTATAAAAAGCTTTTTAAAACCATTAATCAGTTTGCCCATAACATTAACCGGCTACGAGAATAATTAAAGCCAGGACCTGGGTGTAAATCAAGACTGTTGTTTGCTAAGATTGCCATGGTTATTTGGTTGCAGGTGTCAGCATAAAGGTTTCAGGTTTCAGGTTTCAGGGGCTAAGGTTCAGAATAAATGACACGGTTAATTCAACATGAGTTGCCAACAAATTGTTTGTCTTTATTTTGAATCATACCCCGCATACACTGCGG
>CAZKDT010000197.1:0-5760 GCA_964551515.1 uncultured Desulfobacteraceae bacterium
AATCGATTCTAAAAATACCTCTGCCTATCGATAGCATATAATCTAAATATCTACACATTCGAGAACCGAAACACGCCGATCTCAGGCAAACCTAAGGTTTTTGATCTTTCTTTCACCATGGATGAGGATAAAAAGGTTCAGTGGTTGGGATTTATCAAGAAGGCTGGGATTACTGAGACTGTTTATCCGGGCTTCCGGGACGGACCAAGCTACAGTGTTTTATGACAGCAGTGGGTAATTTGCCAAGCACCCCCGATAATTTACTGCCGATTCCCTAATATTTCATAACTCTTTCTTAAACTGCTCATTTTCAGTGCAAAAACAACGTTCTGGGTTTTTAAAATCAGCCCCTTAAAGTATTTACAGAAGAATATAAATAAATTATAGTGAGTTGTGATGGATAGTCTTGGGGATATTGGGCATCATACTATTCACCTTAAAACCTCAGTTTCGGGGCCAAAAAGAGTGGTTTAAGAAGATTTTAGGGCCTGCCTCAGGCGTCTTTTGCTGTTATTATGGTTGGTTATCGTGGTCAGACCCCAATTGGCAACCCCAATTGGCATGACCATAATTTGTAAAAAGAGCTCAAAAAGTGGCCATTTTCTGGTCTTAAGCATTCCCTTCTGAGTGCAAAATAAAGGGTTTATTGTTCGTCATCGTCCAGAATGGCTGTTCGGCTTCCTTCGGAATGACTGTTCCCCATCACCGGAATATGCATTATGTAACAATTCCCTAAATTATACTAAATTGAGCGATTGTCGAGGCTTGCCCGCCTCTGGCTGTGTTGCCGCAGATACAAGGAAGATGTTGTTCCGCTATAGTCAACTATGCGGGACGGCATCTGACGCAGTAGATGTGGTAAGATTGGCAATCCCGACTTGTTGGGTCGTAGCTGAAAGCGAAGCCCAAAGGGTTTCAAATTTTAAATATATAAATCAATTTAATTCATTAAAAATAAAAGATATTTGATCACCTTTTAAAATTTGAAACGCTCAGTTTATATTATATAAGAAGTTACAGTGGTTGTTTGTTCAATCGCTGTTTTTTTATTTCTTGACATTAAACGTTCACTATTGTATGTATACATACAATTACTTGACCATATCTATACAATAGATTGTACTAATTTATGGAACAAATGGATTATAGAATCAATAAACAGACATTGTTAGATATTTTAGGACAATGGAACGGATTTTTAAGACGTAAAATCCACCTCATTGCCTGTGGAGGAACGGCATTAACCTTGTTAGATATTAAACCATCTACAAAAGATGTCGATTTTATGGTCCCTGATGAAGCCGAGTATAGATATTTAATCAAACTATTAAAAGAGTTAGGCTATCAACAAACAACGGGGTCAGGTTGGCAGAAAAAAGAGGAAAAATTTATATTTGATCTATTTCCGGCCAAATGTATTCACACCACATAATTGTTGTCATCTCCATTAGAGGAAGGGAGACATATACTATTAAAAGAATTCTCTCGTCTATATATCGGCATCTTAAACCACTATGATTTGATCGCAAGCAAACTATTTCGTGGAGCAAGCGTTGATTTTGAAGATTGTCTAATGCTGGTAAGAGCACGAAAGGATGAAATTGATATAAAGCATTTTATTCATCATTTTAAAGGGTTGGCCAGTTATGATATTTCAGAAGATCGTATAAGTGTGCACCTGGATCATTTTTTAGACCTCCTTGGAAAGGAAAAACTATATGGCGAATAATAAATTATTTGAAAATTTAGATCGTCTTGGTTTTTCACTTATGGAACCAAAGGAGGATTTTAATGCGAATAAAACACTTGCTGAGGTTGTTCAAAGCAAAAACACACGGTTATGGGAAGCATTCCCTGTATTGTTGGCTAATGCGGCCCATGAGTATTCTTTTGATAAAGACCAAGTCCTGAAGAATTTAACAACGAGGGAGGATCAAGAAAGTTTTCAAGATTTGTTATTATTGTCACTGGCTCTGTATCAATACTATCATTTGTCATTTGACTGGTCGAACCAGCTAAAAAAGCAACTCTCTGATCAAGACGCAGTGCTCCTGCAAAAGTTCAGAAATAATATAGCTCATGGTGATATTTTTTATGTCGGTAAAAAACGGTTTATCCCAGACCGATTATTCGAAATATTTAATAATTATTTTAAAAAGGATGCTGAAAAAACAAAACAACTGAAAGAAAAATATGAAGAATTATCTCTTGAGTATGCTTTGTCGCAGGTGTTCTCCCCAAAGCAAAAGGAATTATTTAAAAAAAAATTAAACGGTGAACCGCTAAATAAAACCGAGAGAGAGTATTATTCCCGTGCTGTAAAGAAAAAAGTCTCCGCCCTGGCCAATCCGAATCTTCACCGCCTTGCCCAAAAACTAATGCAATATTAGTGCAAAATTACAGAATAGGGGTCGGGCCGCACTGGACGTTGCCATAAAACCGGACAGACCTTACGGCCTGATATGGCACGTCCCTCATTCGTTGACACCGTTCTTACGGCAACGGCTTTTCGGTGTAAGCGATATTGGCTTCTTCCGATCCATATAGCGGCAGGTCTTTTCTCGATCTAACATCTTCAACCCAATTCGGATTTAGGAGCATGGATTTGGCCTATGTTTTAAGCGGTTTTGCACAAATCTCATCGTGTTGTTTATGCAACTATGAGGTTTAATGCTCTGCATAAAGGCCTCAAGTTACATGTAAATACTTATTTACCTTTCAGCGCATGTTAAAAATTGAATCGAATTTCTGGAAGTAATATTGGAAATTCCGATGAAAAAAAAGAAATGTATCCATATTTCCTTTTTGACATATCGATAAAACCAATAATATATATAGCCATTTAATTGTAACCCAAGAATCGTATGATGAGCTTGAATAAAGAAGGAGAAAAAGCCATGACGAAAACATCCATTCGAGTGGTGTTCATTTTCTTTGCTGTTTGTTTTGTTGCTTCACCGTGTTTCAGCAGTCCACTGGATACCTTTGAGGGGCAAAAGGGAACTATCAAGATTTCTGGTGGTACCGCACACATCCCGGTAATGCAAGAAGCTGCTAAGCGAATAATGATCTTTAACAATGATATCCAGATCAGTATAGCCGGAGGTGGATCAGGAGTCGGCATCAAGCAGGTGGGTGAAGGCCTTGTGGATATCGGAAATTCGGGCCGTGCACCGACTAATGAAGAAATAAATAATTATCAATTGAAAATGTTTAAATGGGCCATTGACGGGGTAGGTGTTATTGTAAACCCGAAAAATTCTGTAAAATCTCTCAGCAAAACCCAGCTGATTGATATTTTTTCCGGAAAGATCACCAATTGGAAAGACCTGGCTGGTTTGGATAAGGCTATCAATGTTTACACGCGTGATAAGGCCAGCGGTACTCGGGCAGTATTCTGGAAAAAGGCGCTTGACAAAGGAGAGATCACTGACAAAGCAAATTTTGTGGTTTCAAATGGAGGCATGAAGTCAGTCATATCAAGTGATCCATATGGAATCGGTTACGTATCTGTCGGTCATATTGATGAGAGTGTGGCGCCGGTTGTATTGAACGGTGTGGCACCGACCTTGGAAAATGTGAAACAAGGTAAATATAAGATTGCCCGTGGTCTTTACAGCAACACAAAGGGGGAGCCCTCTGGCTTGACCAAGAAGTTCATCGAATATCTTTTTAGCACTGAAGGCCAGCAAATTGCAGCTGATAAAGGGTTTATTCCTGTTAAATAATGAAACTAATAGACCGTTTTGTCGAAAAATTCTTTTGGGTTGCAGCAGTATTAAGCCTTGCAGTTACCATCCTCATCTTCGCGTTCATGGTAATCCTGGGCCTCCCTTTGTTCAAGGGAGGCCAGTTTTTTGACCTTCTCTCCAAACCCTGGCTGCCGGATCATAGTACTTTTGGTATCTATCCCATGATCGTTGGCACACTATCTATTTCCTCTCTCGGTTTGTGTTTTGCTTTTCCTTTATCATTAGGATGTTCAGCATTCATAAGTGTGTTCGGCCCCAAAAGATTAAGCAAAATTCTTAAAAAAACCGTTCAGCTCATGACGGGGATTCCCACAGTCATCTATGGATTTGTGGGTATTTTTCTTCTGGTTCCCATCATTCGTGAAATATTTAAAAGCGGGTCGGGAATGTGCATTCTATCAGCATCATTGCTCCTATCCATTCTTGTTTGCCCCACTATGATTCTCATTTTTACAGACAGCTTTGATCAAGTTCCCAAACCTTTTTTGGATGCAGCGGATGCTTTAGGAGGAAATAAAGTTCAAAAAGTTCTGTATGTTATTCTACCCTATTCATGGCGAGGTGTTTTGACGGGGCTGATACTATCTCTAGGAAGGGCTATGGGTGATACCATGATTGCCTTGATGGTTGCGGGAAATGCGGTGGCACTTCCTCATTCGGTGCTGGATTCGGCCAGAACCCTTACCGCACATATCGCTTTGGTGATCGCCGCTGATTTTGAAAGTTTGGAATTTAAAACGCTCTTTGCCTGCGGCATCATCCTTTATCTTTTTACCACCGTAATTGCTTTATCGGTTCGATCTATTAACTCTAAACCTTGGAGAAGAAAATAATGGATCGTGTGTTGGAAAAAGTTGGCACAGGATTTTCATGGATTTGCGCCATGGTGCTATTAGGAACTGTTTTTTGTATCGTCGGTTATTTACTTATAAACGGTATCAGTACGATAAACATTAAGCTCATATTCGGAGAAACCGACCCGATGAATGCACTTTTGTTTCGCAAACAGGTCTTCGATGGTTTATTTCCAGCCATTATCGGCACCTTCGCATTGGTGGCTTTGTCCGTATCCTTTGCGGTGCCCATAGGTCTTGCCGCCGGAATTTACATGGCTGAATACTGTCGCGGAAGTCTGAAAAAAGTTTTTAGCTTGTTTTTCGATGTGCTGGCCGGAATTCCTTCCATTGTGGTAGGATTGTTCGGGTTTTCGGTGGCTATATTTTTACACAAGTATTTTTCCTCGAAGGTTTATCCATGCTTATTCATATCTGCGCTGTCTCTGGCTTTTTTGGTCTTGCCTTACCTTATTCGCACTACCCAGATCTCTCTAGAAAATCTATCTGAAGGCATACGGCGAACTGCACCGGCACTGGGTGCCACCAAACTCCAAAATATCTTTTATGTGTTGATTCCCAGATCCCTTTCCGGTATCGCCAGTGGTGTTATATTGTCCATTGGCCGATGTGCTGAGGACACTGCAGTAATCATGCTCACCGGAGTAGTAGTTACTTCAGGGGTTCCCAAATCCGTTTTTTCAAACTACGAGGCACTCCCGTTTTATATCTACTATATCTCCTCTCAATACTCTGACAAACAAGAACTTTTAAGTGGATACGCTGCTGCGATCATTCTACTTATTATTTGTGGACTTTTGTTTATGACAACATTCTTTGTTAAACACCGGCTGACTTATCATGCGCTTTACCGGCCATGAAGTTTCTTATAAAATCTAAATTAATAGGGATTCAGTTTTTCTGGTAACCTGTTCATGGAAAACAAGACAAAAATAAAAATTAATGGCCTTTCTTTTTTCTATAACGATCATCGAGTCTTAAACAATATTACGGTAAGCTTTCCGAAAAACACCATTACAGCCATTGTTGGTCCCTCGGGTCAGGGCAAAACGACCTTAATGATGATTTTAAACCGTTTGTGGGAAAGTATTCCCGAAACCAGGATGGAAGGCAGCGTGAAAATTCGCTTTGATGACCGATTCCATAAAATATAT
>CAZKDT010000198.1:0-5754 GCA_964551515.1 uncultured Desulfobacteraceae bacterium
CATGGTCAGGGAAGGTCTAAAACGTCGGGACCAGATTAAGGAAAAGTTTCTGGCTGCCTACAAAGAAAAAAACGGTAAGGATTTTGATGAGAAATTACATGATTCTGCCACCTGGTTCTCGGATGACGTGGCCGAGTTTGAAGAAAAGGCCAAATCGGTTGGCGTCCTCGCCACAGAGAATGAAGATGTTCGATCTCTTAGGGAACTGTTGATCATCGGTTTGAAAGGAATTGCCGCTTATGCGGATCATGCCGCTATTTTAGGATTTGAAAAAGACGAAATTTACGACTTTATCATGGAAGCCCTGGCTTCCACCACAAAGGACCTGCCGGTGGACGACATGATCGGGTTGGTCATGAAAGCCGGAGAAACGGCGGTGAATACTATGGCTCTGCTGGACGAGGCCAACACCACCGCCTATGGAAACCCTGAAATAACCGAAGTTAATATCGGGGTTGAAAGCAATCCGGGGATTCTGATCAGCGGCCATGATCTTAAAGACATGGAAGAACTGCTCAAACAAACCAAGGGTACCGGAGTTGATGTGTACACTCACGGTGAAATGCTGCCGGCCAATTATTATCCGGCCTTTAAAAAATATGATCATTTCGTGGGCAACTACGGCGGCGCCTGGTTTCGACAGAACAAGGAATTCGAATCTTTCAACGGTCCGATTCTGATGACCACAAACTGTATTATCCCCATAAAAAAGAGCAATACCTATCAGAATAGAATCTTTACCACAGGCATGACCGGTTATCCGGATGTTAAGCATATACCGGACAGAACCGAGGGCGGTGCAAAGGATTTTTCAGAAATTATCGAACTTGCCAAAACATGCGACCCGCCCGTTGAAATCGAAACCGGCAAGATTGTCGGCGGATTTGCCCATCACCAGGTTCTTGCTCTAGCGGACAAGGTTGTTGATGCGGTAAAATCCGGCGCTATCAAACGCTTTATTGTCATGGCCGGATGTGACGGCCGGCAAAAGGCCAGAAACTATTTTACCGAAGTTGCCAAAGCCCTGCCGCAAGATGCGGTAATTTTAACTGCCGGTTGTGCAAAGTATCGCTACAACAAGCTTGATCTCGGCGATATCGGCGGCATTCCGAGAATTCTTGACGCCGGCCAGTGCAACGACTGCTACTCTTTGGCGGTGATCGCCCTGAAACTGAAAGAGGTTTTTGGACTGGACGACATTAATGATCTTCCGATTTCCTTTGATATCGGATGGTATGAACAAAAAGCGGTTGCTGTTCTGCTGGCGCTGCTTTTTCTGGGCGTCAAGGGTATCCGTCTGGGGCCCACCCTGCCGGCATTTCTGTCACCAAATGTTGTCAAGGTTCTGGTGGAAAAATTCGATATCAAACCGATCGACACCGTAGAGGCGGATATCGAGGCCATGATGAGCGGCAAATAATTTGTCCATGTTTTTAACGGATGGCGGTTTTCTGGAGATAAAATAATCTTCGGGAAACCGCCCTTATATTTTGTAAAAATAAGGTTCATATGCTTCGGGTTTTTCAAAAATATTTTATTGACATCCCGTACCACTTTGTGTGATAGCTGACAATACTTTTAATAACGGTGGTATAACGAAAAAATAGAGAGGAATCCATGGACAGTAAAGAGTTTTCACGCTTTCGCAAAAGGCTGAACAAAACGCAGAAACAGATGGCCCAGCTGCTGGGAGTATCCATTAAGGCCGTACACAGCTACGAGCAGGGCTGGCGATCCGTACCTGCTCATGTTGAGCGGCAAATGTTTTTTCTGACTTCCAGAATGAGAGGAAACCCCAAAGTAAGTAAGTCCTGCTGGGTAATAAAAAAATGTCCTACTGAGAAGAAAAAAAAGTGTCCGGCTTGGGAGTTTCAGGCCGGAAAGCTTTGCTGGTTTATTAACGGCACTATTTGTGACGGCACTATTTATAAAAATTGGAAAGAAAAGATGAAATTATGCCGTTCTTGCGAGGTTTTGTCTCATCTTATGTAAGTGAGATATTTTCATTGCAATTTGATGCTTTTCCCTTTCAATTAATTTACCATGCATAAACTTTGACGGTAAAATCATGCAAAATATTATTTTGGATCCGGATCAAGCACATGAACACGACTCAGGGGAAGAAAGAAAGTTGATCGGTGACAGGGGAGATTACTTTCTCAACAGAATCCAGGGAGAGGCCGGTGTGAATATTTCGGCGTGTTATCAATGCGAACGATGCACCAATGCCTGTCCGGTCAGCCATTTTATGGATATCAAACCGCACCAGGTGATGCGCTATATTCAACTGGGATGGCGGGAAGAACTCTTACAATCATCCACCATATGGATATGCCTGTCCTGTGAAATGTGTACGACTTTCTGCCCCAATGAAGTGGATGTGGCAGAAACCATCAATCATTTGCGGAACATAGCAGCACATTCGTCTATAACTCCAAAAGAAAAAAGTCTTGCCGTATTTCATCAAACGTTTCTGGAAGTGTTGCAAAAGACTGGAAGAGTCAACGAATTCCGGTTGATGAACGCCTATTATTTAAAGCCGGATATTTTACATGAAAGGATAAAAAACAAAACTTTCAAAGAAGACCTTCTTTTAGGCATAACTATGTTGCGTAAAGGGAGACTCAAATTATTCACGCCTAAGTCCAAGGCGATCAAGGAAATTAAAAGAGTCTATAGTCAAACACGTGGAGAGATCGTTTAATGAGATTATCTTTTTACCCAGGATGTTCTTTGGAAGGGATGGCCAACGACTATGCCCGATCGATCGATGCGGTCTTCAGGGACCTGGGCATTGATCTGGTTGAAATCGAAGATTGGTCCTGTTGCGGTGCCACGGCTGCCCACAGCCTCAGCCAAACCATGTCGGTACTTCTCCCTGCAAGGAATCTGGCTGCTGCGGAAAAATTGGGGCACGACATCGTCTCTCCTTGTGCCAATTGTTTTAATCGTCTCCGGTTTTCCCAGAACATGATCAAGAAAAAAGTGTTTGACATTCCATGGCCTGTTACCGGAGATATCCGTATTCATGATATGACAAGGTTTTTAGCTGAACCGCACATGATAAAATCGATAAAAGAACGTATCTTGAGACCTTTAAACGGACTTAGAGTAGTTTGCTATTATGGGTGCCAGATGGTTCGCCCTCCAAAAATCACCGGTTATACGGATTATGAAAATCCTCAAACCATGGATCGCATCGCAGCAACAGCAGGCGCCCAGGTGATAGACTGGTCTTATAAAGCAACATGTTGCGGCGCAAGCATCGGTATAGCCCGAAAGGAAATAGGAGAATCTCTTACAAGAAGGATTTTGCAGAAAGCACAGCAGGCAGGTGCGGAAGCCATTGTGGTTTCATGCCCTTTGTGCCAGTCGAACCTCGATATGATCCAGAAAGATCAGTCTAAACGACACACACCGGTGTTTTATTTCACGGAATTACTCCGTTTGAGTTTTGAAGAGCATGGAGATCCAAAATGGTTTAAAATGCATTTTACGGATACTGTTCCACTTTTAAGGGCAAAAGGGTTATTGTCATAATTATGGGATCTTATCCTAATAATCCGGTTGGAAAAGTTATCGTTGTGGGTGGGGGGATCGGCGGTATCCAGTGCGCACTGGACCTGGCGGATACAGGTTTTTATGTCTATCTTATTGAAAAATCACATACTCTGGGCGGGACAATGGCACGTCTGGACAAGACCTTTCCCACTAATGATTGTTCAACCTGTATGTTTTCTCCTAAATTGGTACAGGTGGCCGGCCATGCAAATATCGAGATTCTACCTTTAAGCCGTATCTTAGAGCTAAATGGAGGTCCTGGGCAATTTACCGCTGAGGTTGAAAAACAGCCCAGATATATCGACGAAGAAAAATGTATCACATGCGGCAAATGTGCTGAAAAATGTCCTAAAAAAATACCAGATCTGTTCAACGGTGAGTTGGGAACCCGCAAGGCCGCTTTTCTCACATTTCCACAAGCTGTCCCTTTAAAATATGCACTGGATGCAGAAAATTGCCTTTATTTAACCAAAGGAAAATGCGGGGTCTGTAAAAAGATCTGTCCTGCCGAAGCCATTGAATTCGACCAAAAACCTGAGATTTTACAAATCGACGCCGGTGCTGTAATCATTTCGACCGGTTTTGAACTGGCTTTGACGGCCCAAGAAGGAGAATTCGGTTACGGAAGATATCGGAACGTTGTAACGTCCTTGCAATATGAACGGATACTGTCGGCAACAGGACCCTATGGCGGCCATCTCAGGCGGCCGTCAGATGAGAAGATTCCGCGAAAAGTCGCCTGGAT
Organism: uncultured Desulfobacteraceae bacterium; assembly: GCA_964551515.1. Lineage (GTDB taxonomy): Bacteria > Desulfobacterota > Desulfobacteria > Desulfobacterales > UBA11574 > S5133MH16. The sequence continues at coordinate 4,307 of CAZKDT010000198.1, forward strand.
TCAATGTGTCATGTCACGTGACCCGGCCCGAAACAGACCTTTTTGTTCCTCTGTCTGCTGTATGCACGCCGCAAAGCAGGCAGTATTAACACGCAGCCATGAACCGGACACCGAAACAACTATTTATTTCATGGATATCCGCGCCCACGGCAAAGGATTTGACGACTACATTGACCGCGCCCGCTTTCAGCACGGCGTGCAATACAGACGATCCATGATTTCCCAGGTTTACCTGAATCCTGAAAATGAAAATCTAATCATAGAGACATTTGATCATCATTTAAATCGGAAAAAGGAAGAAGAGTACGACCTGATTGTTTTGTCAAGCGGTTTCAAACCATCGGGCGACTTTATCGATCTTGCAAAACAGTTGGGGCTTGTAATGAACCCTTACGGGTTTTTGGCTACCGAATTTGATGAACCTGTAGCCACTTCCCGGCCCGGCGTCTTTGTGTGCGGCGGCATTGAAGCTCCCAAAGACATTCCCGAAACGGTAATACAGGCCGGTGCGGCCGCAGCCGAGGCTTCCATATTACTCAGTACTGCAAGAAATACTGAAATTGTACTTGATGAAATCCCTGATGAAAAACCCACAGAAACAACACCCCGCGTGGGGGTGCTGGTTTGCCATTGCGGAACCAATATCGCAGGTGTTGTCGATATACAGAAAGTAGTCGATTACGTAAAAACCCTTCCCCATGTGATTTTTGCCACCGATTTTATGTTCACCTGCTCCACAGAAACCCAGCAAACCATTGTCAAACTGATTAAAGAACAGCGTCTTAACCGGGTGGTAGTGGCTGCATGTTCTCCCAAGACTCATGAACCTCTGTTTCAGGATACACTGAGAGAAGCGGGTTTGAACCCTTATTTGTTCGAGCTGGCAAGTATCAGGGATCAATGTTCCTGGGTCCACGGAAATGATCCTGAAAAAGCCACCGAGAAATCGAAAGAGCTTATTCGAGCAAGTGTGTCACGGGCGGTGCAACTTGAACCACTTTATGAAAGTTCTTACCGGGTAGTAAACAAAGGGCTGATCATCGGTGGTGGTGTGGCAGGTATGACCGCAGCTTTAACAATTGCAGACCAGGGATTTCACGTGCACCTTGTGGAAAAAAGCGATCAGTTGGGCGGTTTTGCCAGGAATCTGAAATTTACACTGGAAGGAAACTCTCCCGCAAGCTTGATCCGTTATCTAACAGAAAGGGTCACCCATCATCCAAAGATTTCGGTTTATTTAAAAAGCAAACTCATATCTCATGCCGGACATTTGGGAGCATTTAGTGGAACAGTTAATAAAGATAGTGAATCAATAAAGGTTGAGCGTGTTACAGGCAGTCCAGAAGTAGAAGAGAAATTGTATGATCTGATAGATGCGGCGCTAACAGCTATTGCTAGTGCCAACTCCGTTGAGCGTAGAAACGCAGTGAACTATTTTCAAGAAGAGA
>CAZKDT010000199.1:0-5735 GCA_964551515.1 uncultured Desulfobacteraceae bacterium
ATATCATCGGATGTTACGGGTATTGAGAAGAATCTTTTCATTGTGGAATCTTTGGAGTGTTGTTTATAAAATTTACCCCGTGTGTGATCCACAAGATAGATCCACTGGCCGTCGGATGCAACGCTTACCACAGGCTGTCCCAAAACGCTTCGGAGTGCAATACGGAATCTGTCCGGTACCGATCCTGCCCAAGCAGCCCGGGTGGTCAGCTCTTTTTTATTATTTTTAAAAAATGTTACCCTGCCAACGCCTTTAAAGGTTTTGAGATAAAGATTTTGATTTCTCAGATACGAAATAAGCACCCTGGCTTCAGATGCCTTAAGGTCACTGAGTTCTTTAGGAACCACCGGGGTAAGGCTGCTGCAGGCTGGAAAAAAAAAGATGCCGGTTAAAAAAATCGCTAAAACGTTCCTGGCGAATATTTTGTTTTTCATCTGCCGGATAATCCCTGTATCTTTCTCTCAAGATCATCTCTGTCTTCATCTTTTTTCAACAACGAACGTTTGTAGAATTGAAGCGCTTTTTTCTTATCGCTTATTTTCAGGTATATATCTCCTAAATGCTCCAGGATAATCGGGTCGTCAGGTACCAGGCTCACGGCCTTTTCCAGATATTTCAAGGCCTTGGTTAAGAGTCCTTTCTTAAAATATACCCACCCCAGGCTGTCTGTGATATAACCATCGTTAGGCTTCTGTTTTAAAGCCGCCTTAATAAGACGTTCGGCCTCATCCAGATTCTCACCAAGTTCCGCATAGGTATAACCAAGATAATTCAGTGCATTGGCATCCTTTGCATCAAGATTTATTACCGTTTTCATTTCTTTTATAGAAGCTTTTTTTCTGCCCCACTTATCATAAACAACACCCAGGCGAAAACGGAGTCTGGTATTACCAGAATCAATTTTGAGTCCCTGTTTAAGAACCTTTTCAGCTTTTTCGAATTCCCCTGTGTCTTCATAAAATGAGCCCAGATAGAGCAAAATCTCCGGATCATCAGGTATTTTTTTAATAATATCTTTTAAAAAATTTATTGCTTTCTCAATTTCTTTCTGTTCCTGGTATAAAAATGCAACATGAATCACAGCTTCTTTAAAAAAGATGGACTCCATCTCCACCCTTTTAAAATGTATAATAGCTTTCTCTTTATCTTTTTTCCCTTCAAAGGCGACCCCGGTAATGTAATGAAGATCCGAACTGTCCGGCGCGCCCTTTAACATCCCTTCAAGAATGACGGCCGCGGCATCATATTCCTTTGGATTCAAATAGAGCTTAACAACCTTTCTTATTACTTCCTCTTGCTCAATGCTTCTTGCACCCAGATCTTTAAAAATCTTTTCTGCATACTCAGTCATTCCCCTTTCATGATAATAATATCCGAGTTCCATGTCCGCTCTTATATTTTTGGGATCCTTTTTTAAAAGGTCCAGGTATAATTGAATAATTTTCTCATCTTTTTTCAGAATCTTATACAAGTTTATCAGCTCATAACGCGGTTCCTCAAGGTCGGGATTCATTTCTAAAGTTTTTTTAAATTCTCTTTCAGCTTCGTTAACATTGCCCTGTAATGCATAAATCTTTGCTATAAAGAAATGCCCCGCGTATGATTCGGGGAAATTTTGAACAAGCTGATTATATACCTTTAATGCCCTGTTCCGTTTTCCTTCCTGCATATACAGGCCTCCCAAAAGCAAATATATATTTTCTTGTTTCGGATCGATTGCAATAATTTTTTCATACACCGCTTCGGCATCATCAAACTGATCGAAATCCTGTTTGAGCCTTCCGTAAATGATAAGAGCTTCGAGGTTGTCAGGTTCTTTTTCTATAATTTTTTCAACAATACTTAATGCCTTCTCATTTTCTTTTATATGAAGGTAAAGGATCGCCAGATCTAATTGCAGATAGGTAGATTCAGGATCTGCTTCAATCGCTTTATTCAGATACCTGATTGCTTTATCATAATTGCCTGTTTTCCGGTGCAACTGTGCCTCTGTGAAGTAATAATAGCGACTTTCCTGTATAATCAAGTCTGCCGCCGCCTCGTCCTGGTTTTTATCTAATGGCTGAGCCGCCTTTTTATAAGGAAAACAACCGGAAAAAAGTGGAATGACCATAATAGAAATGATCATATTTATTAATTTAGATTTCATTCAAATGTCCTATTTTAATCAGATCCTTTAATCCTGTCATAAAAATCAAAATCGGGGAGTTCACGTTTAAAAAATTCTCTCAACTTTTTGATAATATTGTTTTCAACCTGGCGGACACGTTCTCTCGATATCTCGTAGCGGTCACCAATCTCCTGCAAAGTAGCAGGAGAGTCTGAAAAAGTACGTTGTTCAAAAATTTCAAGCTCTCTTGGAGTCATTGTTTTTTTAAACTCGGCAATCTTATTATGTAAAAGGGTCTCCATCTCCTTTTTCGCCATCCAATCCTCCGTAGATTCGACCTCCGTGTTTAAAAGCTCTATTCTTTCCGTATCTGAATCATCCTTTAGAGGGGCATCCAGGGAAAGATCCCAACCGTCAAGTCTCTGGTCCATATCTACAATTTCACGTTCTGTTACTCCCAGTCTTTGGGAAAGAAGTTTTGGTTTAGGATCAAAACCCTGATCAATCAGTTTCTGCTTCTCTTTTTTAAGTTTGAAAAAGAGTTTTCGCTGCCCCTGTGTGGTCCCTATTTTCACAAGACGCCAGTTGTCCATAATAAACTTTAAGATGTAAGCCTTTATCCAGAATGAAGCATAATATGAAAACTTGACATTTTTGTATGGATCAAATTTTTTAACCGCCTGCATAAGCCCGATATTCCCTTCCTGAATCAGGTCTAAAAGATTTTGCATCCATATTCGCTGAAATTCGAGAGCAATCTTTACAACAAGCCTGAGATTAGCGGTCACCAGAATATATGCAGCCTCGCTGTCACCATCTTCCATGACCCTTTTCCCAAGCTCTATTTCCTGCTCTCTGGTGAGAAGCTTGTGCTCGCTTATTTCTGAAAGGTAGCGCTGAAACGGGTCAAACTTAACAAGTGCAGTATCGGAAGATTGATTTTTCGGTTTTTCACCATCATTCTTATATGCGTCAATTTTACTTTTATCCTGCTTTGTTTTGCGACGTTTTTGTTTATTCTTAAATTTATTCATGCTAATATTTTATAGACATACAATATAGTATATGATATTTAGTTTAATTCTTTAAAATTGAATTTTGTGCTTCTTTCAGTTTGGCCCGTTGGTTGATTGATTAGTTTTTTTAATGCCTTTCGGGTCCAACCGATTCAACTTTGTTTTTTCCGGCCTGTCCCGTTTGCGGGTTTGGTTCAAAGTTTTTATTTTCTCACGCGCCTGTAGCTCAGTTGGATAGAGCAACGGACTTCTAATCCGTAGGTCGCAGGTTCGAATCCTGCCAGGCGTACCATTTATATCAAGGACTTACAGGCAATATATGCTGTAAGTCCTTTTTATTTGCCTTTTTACGAGTTATTATAGCCATAAAACCTTGCATCTCAACTATTAACCGTTATCAGCTTTAAGGTTTTTTATGTCTTGGTAAACACTTTAGTCAACATTTGCAATTTGATCATCAATCCAGCAGGTATATTTGTTCATCACTTCTTTTAAGGTATGCTAATCCAGAGCCATATAATGTACGTCCATACCCTTTAGGCTATGACTTAAAATCAAGTCTCTATGTATCTTGTCAACTCCTGCGTTAATCTTATTGGTTTTAACCGACCTACGTATATCGTGAAAAATAATTCCGCTTGCTGTTTTGCTACCATGCGGGATTTTGGCTTCTTTGCAGGAGGTTTTGAAAGACTTTTTCAGGCCTCCGGGGCTTACGCTAGGGCGCCCTCTGTATGTGAATACAATCATGCAGAATAGCTCTTGGAAGTGAATCCAGCTCTCTTTTCACATGATGGTTCATTGGAATATTTTTTTGGTCTTCTTTCTTTTGTGACCTCCTCAGGCAACTTTATATAATTATTATTCTTATCAATATATGACCCTTTTAGCAACCTTAATTCACCTATTGGCATTCCTGTATTATATGCTATAATAACAAAGGTTTTCAAATGTTGGGGCACTTTATCGATCAGCCTGAGGTATTCATCAAAGGCTAATGTCCTTTTTCTGGCATTACTCCCTTTTTTCATCTTTCTTTTAACACTTCTGAAGGCCTTATAGGAAATACCCATCGACCATATCATTGTCAAACGCCTTGATTATCATGATCTTGGCAATTGATATTTCCATGTCGATGGTCGCAGTTTCTTTCCCCTGCTCTATTTTCGCTTTTTCAGCAATAGTGCGATATATCGAATAATTATGTCAAAGAGCAGAAAGTATAACTATATCAACATACCATTGGCTACATGACCTTGTAAAGATCCGGGTCCAGGCACCGCCCCAGAGGGGCTCTGCCCCGGCGGGAGGACCAGGTTTTTTAGAACCCAATAAAAAATTACAGGCTGGATTTCACATTCCTCAAAGGTATGCTCAGCAGGCACCATCTGGTGACCTGCGGCAAATGGCCTGGAAGGTGGAAAACAAAGCACACAACGATAAGCCCTTGTACGCTATGGCCCTACGAGTTGCCGTCATCGGTGCTGGTGATAATGGAGGCGTTTTCTTGGATTCCTTATCCACCTTTACCAGTTTGTTTCAGCATGGCAATCGCCCTTTAAACTATCTGACCGAAAAAAATTATGCAAAAGTTTTACTGTCAGACATTTCCAAGACATTTTCTTGTCGGGATTGACTTACAGGCCCGGATTTTTGGTCAACTCCCTGGAAATTACCGGTCCTGTCCATGTTCCGCCCATAGGCATCAACGAAAACTGCCTAATACCCATGGAAGGATTGGAAACAGTGCCTGTTTGCTCTCTGAATTGTTAAAAGGAACCTGGATCAGTACATGCATTTACGCCGGAGAATCACAAGACGTGTGTTTGCCTGATGTTATCCGAAAAAAACATAACCACCTTATCGGAAGGTCTGGCAAGGATTAACCACAATTGGCTAACCACTTGTTTTTATTGGTGCCCCCGGCAAGGATCGAACTTGCGGCACATGGATTAGGAATCCAATGCTCTATCCACTGAGCTACGGGGGCAATTTTGGATTCTGAAATCGTCAATTTCAATTACACCAATTCAAGTTTCCTGACAAGACTTTTTCCAAATATAAAAACATTGTAGCAGAACGTTGCAGATAAAAAATTGCGGCAGTGAATGTTCTGCACGAATGTTATATGAACATTGAATCAATATAAAAGACTTTTTTCCAGAAACTTAGGTTCGCGCAAAAATAACTTCGCAGAATTTACGCTCAGATTTGGTCAGGTTTGGCCGAGCCGTTGTAACATCTTGTTTAAAATCATAATATTTAACAAATTCATCAAAAACCTTTTTAGCGATGGCCTTCTTTTCTTTTGTGGTTAGACACTGCCAGTCGGAATACTGAGTTTTCAGTTGTTTTCTAATCTCAGCTTTGATAGCTTTGTGATGCATGGGGAAGTCTCCTTATGGTATTTTTTTTGCTGAAAATTTACCAAATTATAGAGACTTCCTCAGTAACTTCTCAAAAACTTGTTGCTAAACAGATCAGCGGAGGCATCCGGTATTTTTTTCAAAGCGGGCAACTGATTGAAGCGGTTTAGGGTGATTTGCAGTGAGCTGAACAGCATAACTTGTTGATTGCAGACTGTTTCTGCTGAGCGACACACTTATTTT
>CAZKDT010000200.1:0-5723 GCA_964551515.1 uncultured Desulfobacteraceae bacterium
ACGCTGCACCTGCGACTGTATAAACTGGCAGACCGATAATGGCTATAAAAAAAGGCGCCACAATGGATCCACCGCCAATGCCATAAATTCCGCCAGCGATTCCTACCAGGAAACATATCGTATAGACTGTGGGTGTTAAAAACCCCAATTTTAAAAACATTTTTCTCCATTATTCCATAATGAACATGGGTTTTTTAGATAAATTCAAAAAATGTTTGACACCTATTTGCCTATGTTGTATATTCTGTTTAGTGCATGTAAGGAGGTGGCATGAAAACATTTGTCAAAGTTATGAAAGCCCTTTCAGACCCCAATCGGGTAAAAATTGTAAAATTGCTCCAGCAAAAAGTGATGTGCGTATGCGAGCTTCAGGCTGCTTTAGGAATTGGCCAGCCGAGTGTTTCAAAACATTTGAAAATACTTGAAGAGGCCGGATTGGTCAATTTTCATAAAGACGGCCTGTGGGTCAATTATTATCTTGCCGATGGCCGTCACAGCGCTTATGCTGCCAGTTTACTGGGAAACATGAAACACTGGCTGAACAACGACCCACAGGTAGCCGAACTGGTAAAAAAAGCGCCGTTGTTGAACCGTGAAGAATTGACCGGGTAATTTTTTTGCATTAATATATAGCTACATCAGCATATAAATATTTAGATTCATCTAAAACACCTGGTTTTGTTTCAGGCGAATCCATCATTGATAAGGAGGATGAGCGATGGGTAACGTAACCATAGCCAAAAAAATACCGGCAGCGGTGAAAGGATCTGAAGAGATTGAAAAAGAAGTCGAACCGAGCCTGATAGACTGGAAGACCATTTGGAAACCTCTGAGTGTTATCGTGGGAGGTTTTTTGATTTTTTTCTGGCTTCCAATAGAAAGCAGACATTTTACCAATGCCCTTGTTGAGTCCCTGGCACTTGCCAAGTGGTATGCCCAGGAGCACGTGATTTTGTGCCTGGTGCCTGCCTTTTTTATTGCCGGTGCTATTGCCTGTTTTGTATCCCAGGCGGCGGTTATGAAGTACCTGGGCGCCGGCGCCAAAAAGGTGCTGGCCTACGGTGTCGCATCCGTATCCGGCTCCATCCTGGCGGTCTGTTCCTGTACGGTCTTGCCCCTTTTTGCCGGCATCTGGAAACGGGGCGCCGGTCTGGGGCCGGCTATTGCCTTTCTGTATTCGGGTCCGGCCATTAATGTACTGGCAATTGTGTTGACTGCCCGGGTGCTTGGCCTTGCCATAGGTACGGCTCGTGCCGTGGGCGCTGTGATTTTCAGCATAGTTATCGGCCTGATCATGCATTTTCTTTTCAGAAAAGAAGAAGAGGCAAAAGCCCATGCAGCATTGCATATGCCCGAACCTGAAGTTGAACGGCCCTTGTGGCAGAATGTGATCTATTTTGCCGTCATGATATTTATTCTTATTTTTTCCACCTGGGGCAAACCGGCCGAACCCACAGGCCTGTGGCATGCTATCTTCAGTATCAAGTGGCTGATGACCGGTTTTTTTGCAGTTATCCTGGGGATTCTTCTCGTCATCTGGTTCAAGGTAAAGGCCTATAAGGTCGGGCTGGCCGGCGCAGCAGTTCTGGTTCTGGCGCTTTTCTTCCCCCACGAACCGCTCATCGCCTTTTCTACAGGTATTATCGGATTAGTGTGGATGATCACCACCACCCGTGGAGAAACCGAAAACTGGTTTCTTTCTTCCTGGGATTTTACAAAGCAGATCATGCCGCTGCTTTTTGCCGGGGTACTGGTTGCCGGGCTTCTGTTGGGAAGGCCCGGATCAGAGGGTCTCATTTCTTCAAAATGGGTAAGCAGCCTGGTGGGGGGTAATTCTTTGGGAGCAAACTTGTTTGCTTCTGTTGCAGGCGCATTCATGTACTTTGCAACGCTCACGGAGGTACCGATTTTACAGGGTCTCCTTGGTTCAGGCATGGGTCAGGGACCGGCCCTGGCGCTGCTGCTTGCCGGACCCGCTCTAAGTTTGCCAAATATGCTGGTAATCAGAAGTGTGCTGGGCACAAAAAAGACAGTTGCGTATATTACACTGGTCGTCATTATGGCCACCATTAGCGGGATGATATTCGGTCATTTTTTTTGATAAAATACGACCCATTCAGCCACTAAGGCACAAAGGCACCAAAAATGAGTATAGCCTTTTTCATTTGAACTCAAGGATTACTGCAATATAGCAAGCTTTGTGGCTTAGCTACTATGATCAAAGGGGAAATCATCATGTCAGACGATCAGGTAACACGGATTAATGTGGGGGGCCAACCCACCGGTATCATCGGCCTGCAACCGATTCTGGAGGAAGTTGCAAAAGAGTTTAAACAAAAAACTGACGATGAAATCAAAAATGAACTTTTAAAACGGTTGTCCAAAAAAAACTATATCAGCAGTGGAATAAAAGATTCTTACAGCCAGGCTTTTTTAAGAGAGTATAAAAAATTTGTTGGAGAACCTTTTGAAGATCAAGATTCTGGCAGATTGGAAATAAAAGTTTTGGGAGCGGGCTGTCCCCGTTGTGAGAAACTTGAGCAGGATCTCATGGCATTGATGGACGAACTAAATATTGCCGCAGACCTTGAACATGTTCGCGATCCAATAGAAATTGCAAATTACGGTGTTATCGGCTCACCCGCTTTGATCATCGATGGCAGCGTAAAAGCCGTGGGGTCTGTCCCACCGCCAAAAAAACTCAAAGAATGGCTATTGGAGGCGGCAAAACGTTAAACAATATAAATTCTAAAAATTAAACAAACAACTACTCAACAAGTCATCCATTTAACTATTTGACGAAACCAGAAAGGAGAAAAAAATGGAAATTAAAGTACTGGGCCCGGGTTGCCCGAAGTGCAAGCAGACCGAACAGAATGTAAAGGATGCAGTTGCTGAAACCGGCGTGGATGCCACGGTTGAAAAGGTAACCGATGTCATGGAGATTTCCGGCTACGGTGTTTTCGGCACCCCCTCTGTGGTTGTCGACGGTGAAGTCAAAAGCGTCGGAAAAATTCCGGGTAAAGAAGAAATCAAATCCTGGATTGAAAAATAGCAAACAAGATAAAAAAGGAGGAAATGAAAATGGCTGAAGAATGTTGCACACCTGGAGGCAATATCATGATCCTGGCCTGCTCCGGCGGATCGAATGTCGGGCAATTGAGCAACCAGGCGGCAATTGAACTGACACAGGAAGGATTCGGCAAGATGTTTTGCCTGGCCGGCATCGGCGGCCATCTGGGCGGCTTTGTTCAATCCGCCAAAGATGTTCCTTCCATGGTTGCCATTGACGGCTGTGAAATCGGCTGTGCAAAAGCAATTTTGGATCATGCCCAAATTCCAGCAAAAAGTTATCTGGTGCTGACGGAACTCGGTATTGAAAAAAACAAGGCTTTTAATTTGAAAACCGAGGATATCCGTAAAGTTAAAGCGGCAGTCAAGTCTATTTGTGAATAAAAAACCGTTTAAAGGCAACTACGGCTAATGCTGCGGTTAAGGAGTTGATTCGGTGAAAAAACTACGATTAGGAATTTGTCTTCCACTATTGGTATGTTTGTTTTTATTCATACCGAATTCAGGAAATGTTAAGGCAGATGAATTTAAAAACATGCCGATCAAAGGAATGGTTACCATGATCGATCTTGGGGCCAAAAAGTGCATCCCGTGCAAAATGATGGCGCCGATCATGGAAAAGATGGAACGGAAATATGAGGGCAAGGCTGCCGTTGTTTTCATCGATGTTTGGGAACACCGGGAACAGGCTGCCCGTTTCCGTATCCGTGCCATTCCGACGCAGATATTTTTTGATGCTGACAGCAAGGAAGTCTACCGGCATGTTGGGTTTATGCCTGAAAAAGCTATTGTGGCACAATTAGAGAAAATGGGTATCAGGTAAATCGTTATGATTGAATCATTTTTTTTGATGGTAAACGATTGGATTGCCGGTGGTACTGCAATTGCCGCTCTGGGTTGTTTCATGTGGGGAATGATAAGCGTGCTGTTCAGTCCGTGCCATTTGGCATCGATTCCGCTTATTGTTGCCTATGTGGGCGGCCAGCATCGGGTATTGACCCCCAGAGAAGCGGGTTTTTATGCAACCCTGTTTACACTTGGCCTTTTCATTACCATAGCTGTAATAGGTATTGTTTGCGCTTTACTGGGCCGAATGCTCGGAGACGTGGGAAATTACTGGCAGATTCTCATCGGTCTGGTTCTGGTCTGGGTGGCTTTGGGAATGTTGGGTGTAGAAAAATGCACCATGTCCGGAAGCCTGCTGTATCGTCTGAACTTAAAGGGACTATGCGGAGCGTTTGCGCTGGGTCTGGCTTACGGTGTTCTTTCAGGTTCCTGTACCTTCGGATTTATTGCCCCTATTCTGGCGATCATTACAATCCAGCAAAAAGTGGTAGCCGGAATTCTGTTTATTGTGCTGTTTGCTATCGGTCACTGCCTGCCGATCGTGCTTGCCGGAAGCTCTACCGCCGCAGTCAGGCACCTGATGGAAAACAGTACGTGGCAAGGCGCAGGCAACTGGTTTCGCAAAGGCGCAGGTATGATTATCTGTCTTTTAGGGATTTATTTTATTATATTTCCCTTTGTGGCTAATATATAAGGAGGTGCAAAATGTTACTTGAAAGTTACAAACTAGAAATTTTTAATTCAGAATGTATGCCCGGTGCAATGGCTGTTCATTGCTTTGCGCACCTGGATCAGGACGTAGGAAAAGCCATCCCATATTTGAATGCCGTCCTCGGGGGGTTTACCTATGTTAAAGATCCTCCCACGGTAACATTCAAATCCCAGGGCAAGCTGATCACCGTTCATCCAAGAAAAATTGCCATCAATGCCCTGAAAGATGAAGCAGAGGCAAAAAAGATCGTGGAGTGGCTCAAACGGGAAATCAATGATGCATGGGATAAAAGAGAGACAATAGAGCCCAGTTATGAATCGGCGCCCCGTCCTTCAATTATGGAAATTCTAAAACTGCTTCCAAAAACCAACTGCAAAGAGTGTGGCCAGCCCACCTGCATGGTTTTTGCCACCCAGGTGGCCGAAGGCGCAAAGGGACCGGAAGATTGTCCGCCGATAGGTGAAGAAAACAGTAAAAAACTGGCGGAATATTTGGGCCGATTTAAATTGGATTTTTAGAAATTATTTGGTTTCTGATAATATAAGCAAAATACGTTATCGAACTTGCGAATCAAAGCACTCAGGTAAAAATGAATTTAAGAAAAGTACAAATAGAACTGGATGTTTCAGATATACAGCAGGTATTGTCCATTGCCCTGGATGAGGATAAAGACAAAGCCCTTGAATATATCAAGGGCAGTCTCGCAAAAAAGGTAGAAAAAATCTTGCAGCCTCATTGAGTGCCGGTTTTCGAGGTCAGTTACGGCCCCGGTCAGACCGATCAATTTAAATAAAATGCTTATCATTATGAAACATCAAGGTATTTAGTGTCTGAAAATAAAGTCCTTTGACCCCTCCCCCCTGATGGGGAAGGCAGGGTGGGGGGCAGCCAGGCACTCTTTAGTTTTAAATAAAGGAAGTAACAAGTGAACACTACAAACGATTCTGAAAAAGAATCATGCCAAATTCATTCCCATGAGGTAAACGGCAATAAAGCCACAACTCATTCCTGCTCACATCATCATGTTCATGTGAAAGATACCAGCGGTTCCCGGCTTTTGATGACCCTTGTCCTGAACTTCATTATTCCCGTG
>CAZKDT010000201.1:0-5705 GCA_964551515.1 uncultured Desulfobacteraceae bacterium
CGGCGTCCGCTGGCATCCGGTGGTCCCAGTTCGGTTCGAATGCATTCAAAGCCGTCAACCTTGCCCGCTTTTTCAATAATCTTGACTGGAGCGGTGAGAAAGGAAAAGCGAATATCTTCCTTTTTAGCGCCTTCAATTTCTTCAGGATAGGCCGGCATCTCCTGTTCTGAGCGACGATAGACCACGGTGACTTCACGGGCGCCCAAGCGCTTTGCAACCCGTGCTGCATCGATAGCCACGTTTCCGCCCCCAATTACGACAACCCTGCTTCCGGGACATGTTTTATTCCCCAAATTTACTTCCCTTAAAAAACGAACCGCATCCATAACCCCTTGAGTGTCTTTTTCACCGGGAATGTGCATATCCAGGGAATCATGAGCTCCGATTCCTAAAAACACAGCGGAAAAACCTTCTTTTTTCAAATTGTTAAATGTAAGATCAGAGCCTAACCTGACTCCGGTTCGCGTCTTTACGCCCAGACGGAGAATATAGTCGATTTCCTGATCAAGAACTTTTTGAGGAAGCCGAAAATCCGGAATTCCCACCCGGAGCATTCCACCCAAGATGTCAAGAGCCTCAAAAATGGTTACCTGATAGCCCTTTAACCGAAGGTAGTATGCTACGGTCAGACCGGAGGGGCCAGACCCGATCACCGCTACCTTTTCCGCACGCTCCTCGATTTCCGGCAGTTCGAGTTCTTTCAGATTTACATGGTCAGCGGCAAAGCGCTTTAAATCCCTGATGGCAATCGCTTCATCCACCTCCAACCTTCGGCATTGAGATTCACAAGGATGTGGGCAGACCCGTCCAAGTACTCCCGGCAGGGGCAGTCGCTCCATGATTAGCCGGATAGCCTCCCGGTATTTGCCCTGGCTGATGAACTGAATATAGCCCTGAACATTGATGCCTGCCGGGCAAGCGATCACACAAGGAGCCCGGTCTTTTTTATCTATACAGAAAGTAATGGGTACGGCCTGTGGAAATGATCTATAAATGGCCGCGCGATTAATCAGCCCCTCATCCCACTCACTCGGAACCGACACCGGACAGACATTCGCACATTCACCACACCCCGTACAGAGGCCCTCCGTCACATAACGTGGCTTACGACGGATTGTAACCGTGTAATTGCCGATGAACCCCGAGACTTCCTTTACTTCACTGTATGAAAACAACTCGATATTTGGGTTCTGTGCTACTTCAACCATCTTTGGGGTTCCGATACATGCGGCACAGTCGAGCGTAGGAAAGGTCTTATCGAACTGAAGCATATGCCCGCCAATGGTCGTCGACTTTTCCACCAGATATACTTTATGCCCGGCATTACCTATGTCCAAGGCGGCCTGCATGCCTGAAATGCCGCCACCCACTACCATGATATCGGGATGTACACTCGCCTCACGATCTTCAAGGCTCTCATGGTAATTAACCCGGTTGATCGCCGCCGCCGCCAGTGTTTTTGCTTTCCGGGTGGCCTCATCCTCATCTTCGGTTACCCAGGAAACTTGTTCGCGAACAGAAGCCATCTGGAAAAAATAAGGATTGAGACCGGCCCGCCGGCAAGCACCCTGAAAGGTCTTCTCATGGAGTCTGGGTGAGCAAGAAGCCACGACCACCCGGTTAAGGTCAAATTCCTTAATGTCCTTTTCAATCATTTCCTGGCCCGGGTCCGAACACATAAACTTGTAATCCCGCGCGATCACCACATTTTTCAGCTTTCGGGCAAAGGCCGCTACCTCCTCAACCCGAACTTTGCCGGCAATATTGATCCCGCAATGGCAGATATAAAAACCTAACCTGATGGACATGACCGCTCCCTTTGTTACGAAATACAGAAAAAAAACCAATAACCTGTCAGGGCTAATTATAAAATATCTGATTTGGACAGAATTTCAGAATAGGTTTTTTGAATATAAGAAGATTTAAAAAAAATCAACACATTTTCAGGACACTTGATTTCCTGAAAATGCATTTAATGAGCAAAAATTTAAGGATATGGAGAGTACCAATCCCAAACTTTCATCCGTTGAGCCATACTTTTCATTCCATTTTTGCAGAGTCTGGTCGAGTTCCACCGGATCAACTCGAATCAAAACATCACGGATGATACTTTTCACTCGGTACAATGTATTTCTTGTTTCGGTAACGGCAACCGAAGCGAGCACGTGCATTTTGGCTAAGAGCCTGTGTCCGGTCAGAAATAGCTCAATATCCACACATCCCACATAAAATTGCAGCTGCGGCAATGGACAGAACGACTTCTATCCTGTGTCGTCTTCCCTGCGCTCTGCGGGGATCGGTAATTTTTTTAAAAAAATTTGGTAAGGATTTCATATGTTGTGCGCTTAGTTTCATTCTTTGAACTCCTGTCTGGTAACGTTTATTTAATATTGTGTAGAACAAAAATATCCTGTTGGATAACCATTCTTTCTTGACATAAACCGAAAATTGAACTAATGTTAGTTCAAAAGCAATTTAGTAAAAGGTGACGGTCATGCAACAGGTCAACATACACACTGCTAAAGCGCAACTGTCCAAGTTGATTTCCAAAGGCGAAGAAGTGGTCATCGCGCGTTATGGGCAGCCGGTCGCAAAACTGGTTCCGATAAAACAGCTGAAAGAGGACAGAGTCCCCGGCACAGCCAAGGGTAAGGTCAGAATGTCGGATCGCTTTTTCAATCCATTACCCGATGATGTTCTGGATGAATTCTATAAATAAGGGTGGCAAATGCAATACCTTTTAGATACCCACGTATTGATATGGTGGATAACGGCCGATCGTCGTTTGTCGACCAGGTCAATATCTTTGATCAAAAATCATCGTTCAACGATCTACTGGAGTACGGCAAGCTCTTGGGAAATAACCATAAAATATGCTTTGGGTCGTTTAGAGTTTGATGAACCACCAGAGAGATTAATCCCGTCGGAGCTAAAAAGAAATCAGATTGAGACTGTGGACATAAAGAATCGCTACGCATTTCTTGCCGGACAATTACCGGCACATCACAAGGATCCTTTCGACCGGATGCTGATCGCCCAAGCCACAATCGAATCCTTGGAAATTATCTCGAACGATTCAATACTTAAATCTTACGATGTCCCGGTTTGTTGGTGAACATTCTGATGATAGCCTGGCCACAGGCATGAAAAACTGACCGATGCAGCAACCATTCTGACAGATAACCTTCGGCCAACCTTGACGATCTCGTAAAAAGTTCAAATTCAAGGCGTGCAAATTTTGTAATCATCGGCTATCCGCCGGTCCCGTGTGGAGCGTACTTGTCGTACGTTGAATGATTGCGAAATACAGCACAACGCAGGAGTTGAACTTTTTACGAAACCGTTAATATTTCATAACTCTTTCTTAAATTGCTCATTTCCAGTGCAAAAACAACGTTCTGAGTTTAAAATCAGCCCGTTAAAGCAATTCCAGAAAAATATCAATGAATTATATGGATCTATGATGGATTGTCTTGAGGATATTGGGGTCATAATATTTGGGTTAAAAGGTCATTTTTGGGGTCAAAAAGAGTTGTTTAAGACGATTTTAGGGCGTGTTTTAGACCTTTTTTGATGTTTTTATGGTTGGTTAGCGTGGTCCGACCCCAAACGACAAACGCATTTTTTTATCTGCGTTAGCCAGCATTTCTATAGTAGCCGACCACTCAACAAAATCCATTGAATCACCCATTTCACCGTTTTCGTAGCGTGTATAAAAATCCGATGACTTTAATGCGTAATGTTTTTCAAACTCTGCAAGCTGAACAGCGAGACGTTTTGTAAGTTTGCGAACACGCCCTATTTCACGGGCAATAAGTTTATCAATAGGCATTTGCAGCACAGGATCATTCGCCGAACTATCAATAGCAAGATATTGTTCCAGGCGTTTAACTTTTTCAAGGGTTGTCATCATTAATGAACAGCTCCTTTTTTTGAGGCGCCATATATTCATATACAATCAAAAAAAATGTAGCAAAAAAAACCGACAATTGTCAATTTTTGTAAAGTTTCAGGTAATGCCAAAATCGTACTAGTGATTTTTTAAGCTTCGCGTAATAAAAACATAGGGGCTTCACCCCAATTGGAATAGTGGAATGGTGGAGAATTGTAGTGATGGCTTAGTATTGAAAAACATTTTGACAAGGAATTTAAAAATGAAATAAATCTTTTAAAATCAATATTCCATTGAACCCGTGAACGCCTACAATTAAAGATAGGCAAACGGAATCCCAATGATGTTTTCATCATACAGACGCGGACCTTCATCATTGTTTACCACAACACCCATTCGACATTTTCTTTCCCTGACAAAGTCCTTCAAACCCCTTATCTGCTGCGGTGATATGGTTTGGGCATACTTTATTTCAATAGGAATCAGACCAAATTCACCTTCAAGTATAAGATCGATTTCCGCTCCGCCACTGGTTCGGTAATAAAAGTAATCAAAGCCCGTGCCTAAACAGTTCAGGCCTCGAATGATTTCTTCAATCACCGTACCTTCCCAAGATCGCCCCATACTCGGATGAGCCAATAAGCCGTCAATATCAGGGATACGCATCAGATAGTGCAATAAACCGCTGTCACGCAGATAGCCTCTGGGATGTTTAACAATTCTTTTGATTGCGTTTTTCGTATAAGCAGGAATGTTTCGCCAGATGAATGTTCCGTGTGCAATATCAAAATAATCACGGACTGTTGGTTGGGATACCCCCAACGAGCGAGCCACATCGGAATAATTGATTACGGTTCCGGAAATCCCGGCGAGAAGCTGTACGAACTTTCGAAATCTATTTTCATTGATGCCTGGAAACAATCTTGCAACATCCCGAAAAAGATAGGTGCCTACATATTGATTCATCCAGGTGGAATGAAACTGTGTGTTGCTTTTTAACCAAGGTTCCGGGTACCCGCCTCTGAACCAAAATTCATAAATGTCCTTTACTCGCCCACTCGGATTAAGTTCTTCCAGTAACTCGTGAATGGAAGCATTTTCGGTTAAGAGGCTAAAAAACGAAAGCGAGCTCTTTGCTGATACCTCTGCAAAAGAAAATGGTGCTATTTCGATAATTCCGATGCGGCCGGCAAGACTCTCGGAGACGGATCGAGCAAGTTTTGGGGAACTGGAACCGGTAATAACAAAACGACCGGTGTTTTGTCTATCGCGGTCAATTGCCACACGTAAGGCAGAAAACAGCTCCGGCAGCAACTGGGCTTCATCAATCGCTACATTCTCACGGTTCAACCGCAGAAACAGGTCAATATCATGAGAAATGATTTGAAAATCACTTTGTTTTTCCAGATCGAAAATTTTCCATTTCTTTGGGAGACATTCCAGAAGTGTTGTTTTACCACACTGCCTGGCACCGATAAGCGCCACACAGGGAAAAAATTCGAGATATTTTTTAATGAGTTTTTCATAAACACGCTTCATACCATGCAAAATAAAACAATGGGTTTGAAAATGCAAGGTATTTTTACACCGGTCTCACAGTTTATGATTTAAGTGAAAACTTCAGGACCCACTTTTTCCATGAACCTCTGCGTACACGATGTGTTGTTGACGTCGTGCGGTGCTATACTAAGGCATGGTATCTTTTCCTTTCATATATCCTGTCAGATAATGATGTTAAAGGTGTCATGCTCATTTTCCGATTGCAATAACTTAATTCCAGCCAGTCTGATATTCTCAACATGATGAAATAACG
>CAZKDT010000202.1:0-5701 GCA_964551515.1 uncultured Desulfobacteraceae bacterium
TGTCATATAATAACAATGTGTTAAGCCACTTTTATCAAGATGACTTCCTTGAAAGTCCGAATTTCTGTCGTTTTGTCATTCCCGACCTGATCGGGAATCCATAACTGCTTGTAATTACTGGATTCCCGCTTTCGCGGGAATGACAGATTAGTGAGCTTTTGACTTTTTACGAATACATCAAATTGAACCTTTGATAATATCATAAAAAATCAATTTCGTCAGCATTGTCATAAAGATATACGGCCTCGTAAAAAGTTAGTATGCCCCAGAAAATATAACGGGATAGAAAGGCGCGCAAGCCTGCAAAGGGCGAGGCGTACTTTTTGTGCGTTGCACCCTTGCACGGCGAAGCACAAGGCGGCAGACGGACTTTTTTACCAAACCGTCAACTTTTTACTTTTGAAACATCAGCCTTATCTTTTTCCTTCTTGATCGACGTCTGAGCCATACCACCATTCCCCAGAAAACTACCAGCACCGGAAGCCCTGCAATATTAAATGTTTTTATAAACATTTTTGTTGCCGCAGACGTATCGGTAAGGGGGTTAAACTGCTGCACCTTACTGCGCATTAAAGCAATATTTTCCCTGTGATTTAATACATCCAGGGTGTTCAATATAAACACATCGTTGGGACTGTTTCCTTCGAGATCAAGAACATTATCTTTCAGCATCTCTGAAGACCCCATAATAAATATTTTGGCGGGCCTACCTTTTTCAATAAAACCGCCTTTCCCTTTTATTTTTGACAAAACGGCTTCATTTTTTGCCGGTGGTTTCTTATCCTTTTTCTCTTTTTTATCTTTAGCCGCTGTATTGTCTTTATCAGATTTTTTTTCAGGGATGGGCTTCCCCGCAAAATAACTTGGAAATCTTCCCTGAATCAGGTAAGCTAAGGGCATGCTTTTTTCCTGGTCCTTTGATGGCGGAGGATTAAGAAACATAGGGTTTAAATTAATACGATCCCTCATTTCCCATGAATGTTCAGATGATGAAAACAACCGGTAAACCTTAAGGTTCTCTCTGGCAGCCTTTTGCTCATCCAGTTCCAGGGGCGATATTTTAACAGCAACGAGGCCCTTAATGTTTTTCATAAATTCAAGATCATGATTGATAAACTTGTTTTTAATCAAAGGCACAAAATATATGGGACGCTCGCCCCCTCCCATACTCCGGGGAAGTTTTTGTTTATGACAATTCTCATCCATAACATAAGATTTTTTAATGGTTATTCCGTAATGGTCAAGCAGTTTGCCAAGGCCGCTATCAAACGGTATGAAGGTGGGCCCTCTGTTAAACTGCATGCCCGCACCGGGTTTTATCTCTTTAAACGCATCGGTAAAAAGAGCAAGGTTCGTTCCCCGCATCAAGGCCTGATCAATTTGATAAAGCTCATAGTCAGTGAATTTTTCTGTGGGCTGGACAATCATAAGACAGTTTAAACTTTCCGGTATGTTCTGATTTTTCAGATTAACGCGTTTAATGCTGTAAGTTTTTGAAATCAATTGGGAAAAAATGGACAATGCCTCGGGATTCTTTTGTCCCATTGGAGAAAAGGATGACAGATCCAGGGTGCCGTGATCGGCAAGATACCCCAGGTTCGGATTGATATTCACCAGAGTTTCCACATTTTCATTGATAATCTCTTCCATCCTGTCCAGCTTTACCATACTATACCGGATTCCAATGATTGGTATCCTTAAAATATTCAGTATGGGAATTTCCCGGATATTTTTTCCGTATTCCATTACCAAACCGATAAATCCACTGCCTGCATGAATTTTACGATCAGGAATATCCGGCCATTTAAGATGCATAAGGCTATATTTTTCCCACGGCTGACAGGTATTATCTTTATTCGAAGGGTCGATATATTCATACGTCAATTTGCCATAATTTTTATCGCTGATCTTTTGCACTATATCTTTTAACTTTTCCGGATATTCGGGAAGTTCCTTAATACCCATAAATGGAGCCACCTCTTTTAAAGAAGACGAAAGAAACAGTTTTACTTTAACTTTACCGGAAAGGTTAAGCATGGCGCTGATTTTATTGTTAAGCTTCTGAATTGCAGTAGTCAGTTTATATTCAAGCCCGTTGACCGAAGTAATGGTGGGAATTCTTTCCACCATATCCCCGTGTATCAAAACCATACCCATGTAAGCTTTTTTAAATTTAACCTCATCTTCTTCAAAGACCTGGATTTGAACCGGGTGTATTCCATAATTGCGTGCAAGTTTCTGATTTTCCCGGGCCGAAGGGTTGACGGTTTCCCCTTCAGGGCTCACATCATAGAACCGGTAGTTAAAATACCGGTTTCCGGCAATGGCATATTCTTCAAGCAGGTCATGGAGATACCGCTCAATAGTATTATATGGCGCCGGAAGATTTTTTGTAAAAAAGATATTTATGGTGAGTGGTTCCGAAAGCGTTGCCACCACCTCTTTGCTGGCTTTGGATATGGAATATATATTGTTTGAAGTAAGATCAACCCTGAAAAACAATGTGGTGGCGGCCACATTGATCAGAACAACCAGAACCAGATAAATAAAAAGTTTGATATATTTTGCAGATCTGTTCTGTATCCCCATCGTATTCTCCCTTAGTTTTGATGATCCCATCAAAAGTATGATTCAGGCGGTTTCGTAAAAAGTTTCGTGTGCCCCCAAAAACATAACGGGATAAAAAAGCACGCAAGCCGGAAAAGGGGAAGGCATACTTTTTGTGCGTTGAGCTTTTTCACATCTGAAGCGCAACACAGCAGACGAACTTTCTACGGAACCGTCAGTTTTTTTCCTGCATAACAATATTAGTGCCATACAAACTGACAAAAACAACACTTAAAAAGTATAGGATATCCCGTGAATCCACGATACCTTTGGAAATATTTTTAAAATGAAAATCGGCTCCAAGATAGCCGACAAAGCCAAGAACTGACTTGGGAAAAAACAAAAGCATTTTATCTATCAATGTCAGTGTAAAACAGATGGCCACACCAATGATAAAGGCAATAATCTGATTACGTGTCAGAGATGAAGCAAAAAGCCCCACGGCAGTGTAAGCCGCACCTAACATGATGGCGCCGGCATATCCGCCGATCACCGGTCCCCAGTCCAATTGTCCCATAAAAACAATACAAACGGGATAGGCTAAAGTGGGAATAAGGGCCGCCGTAACGAAAAGAACACCGGCTAAAAATTTACCCGCCAAAATATCGTTAAACGTTACGGGAAGGGTTAGCAGCATTTCATAGGACCCCACGTTCAACTCTTCGGAAAACAGGCGCATGGTAATCGCCGGTATCAAAAAAGAAAATGTAACGGGTAAAAGATCAAAAAAATTCCTTAAATCCGCCTGATTAAAGTAAAAAAACGTGGTAAAAAAGAACCAGCCTGTCACCAGAAGAAAAATAGATATAACAATATAGGCAATAGGCGATATGAAATAATCTTTTAACTCCTTAATACAGATACGGATAATCTTCTTCATTTTAGGCCTCCCTGGTCAATTCCCTGAAAATATTTTCCAGTGTCCTGGTTTCCCGATAAAATTCAAGAATTATCCAGGATGTTTCTTTGATGGTCTGATAAATCTGTCCTCTAAGATCAACATCCGACCTGCAAACAAGTCGAACGGTTAAGGATCCGTTTTCTTCACCATGGATCGACTCAATTTTTTCAAGTCCCCGCATGTCCTCAAATTGATCCTTAAACTCCTGTAATCCAACGTTGGCCAGTACCAGATGGATATAATATTCTTTGCCCGTCGATTGTTTAAGATTTTCTGTTTTGTCATCGGCTGCTATTTTTCCTTTATTGATAATCACCACCCGGTCACAGGTGGCTTCAACCTCACTTAGTATATGCGTGGATAAAATGACCGTTTTTTCTTTCCCGATCTGCTTGATGATTTTTCTTATTTCCACAATTTGATTAGGATCAAGACCGGATGTGGGTTCGTCCAGCACAAGTATTTGAGGATCATTCATCATGGCATGGGCCAGTCCCACCCTTTGTTTCAACCCTTTTGAAAGCTCGTTGACGCTCCTGTGCATGATATCGCCCATACCGCAAAGATCCGCCAGCTCCCTGAGTCTGGTTTCCTTTTTTTTACCGTCCAGTCCCCGGATATCCGCAACGTAACTCAGATAATCATATACCAGCATACTATGATACAGGGGCGCGGACTCGGGAAGATAGCCCATGATATTTTTAATTTCAAGCCGGTCTTTGATAATATCCAGGCCATTGACACGGATGGCGCCGGATGTGGGCGGAAAGTAGCCGGTCAGCATGCGCAAAGTTGTTGTTTTGCCGGCTCCGTTTGGACCTAAAAGTCCAAGAATTTCCCCCTTTTCAATATCAAAGCTGATCTTATCCACCGCACAAAAATCTTTGTAATATTTGGTCAGATTTTCAACGTGAATCATGGTTACCCCTTTCAAAAGTCTCCTTCATCGTATAAGCTCCACCCCTTTTGCAGGCATCCAGCACCTGCGTGAATCGGGCAGTTCGATCTGATACCATTTTTTTCTTTTTTCAACAAGTACAAACTCGGTTCCGGCATGAAGCGGTTTTTTAAAACTGGGGGCGGGGCATAGGTTTCGCTGTTCCCTTTTCTGGCAACAATTTGCGAATCAATGATAACGCCGGGATGGTTACGTGTCAATGTGCAGCAAAAATCCGGGAAAAATCAGGTTTTCAGGGTAACACTTTACCCCTCCATTTTCATGTTAAAAACTGTTCTACAAGTTCCATTGCTTCCTTCTTTTGAGAAAGACTCAATTCATTGATTTTTTCTATAGCGTCTGCAATTTTCTTTTTCCTTCGACAGGCCTTCGGCGTGAGCTCAGTCGAACGCTCAGGATGACTTGTAGTGAGCTTGCCGAACTATTTTTTCGTGGTTTCGTGATTGTTCTTAAGGCTTTTGACCATAAGTTCCACCTGTCTGATACATGTTTCTCTGATATATTCATATTATGCCAACAGGGCGCTTTGCAGCATTGAGACAATATCTCCCACGGTCGTAGCGGATTGTGCTTCTTTTTCCTTTCTCTTTCTGTCCCTTTCGAGAATGCTGTTGCAGTCTTAACGCTTGGCGCAATACTTCCTATAGGCATTGTCATCCATCTCTTTTTATATGTTTTGAAAATACCGAAAAAATAGGGCAGCGTGCATAGCCCTCTGTCACGTCTGATTGCCACGAGAAAGACCTCTTCCGAGGTAGGTCTCGGTATCACCGATACGAAATGCGCTGTGACACCAACTCCGAACATCCACGGCCATCTCCAGATTGAATGTATAAGGCATATGATCAATGACTGTTGAGACCTTTGCATAACGTTCCCTTTTGCCCAATTTCTGCGTCAGGCTCAAATTTTAATCCTCGAAATATCCAATATATTCCTGTGGTTAAAATCTTCGCCTTCCTTGAACTTGAACAAAATTGAACATTCTGCAAAGGTCTCCTGTTGTCATCTCGCTTCCGTCAATACTGATGAGCCCGTTGGGGCAGTCTGCCTGATGCTCTGGTAAAATCGAGGCCCCCTTCTCCTCGTACTGACCCGGTGAAGGTCGTTGGCAATAAGGATGCCGGATACCGTCTCCCTGCTCGGATCAAGGTTGTGCTCTTCTCTTATATGATCGGTAAACGAACGTTTCCGAAGACGACGTCCATGTGTTTTCCACTCTTTTGCCGCATCTA
>CAZKDT010000203.1:0-5698 GCA_964551515.1 uncultured Desulfobacteraceae bacterium
GGGTTGCGGCAAAACGGGCGTTGTAACCCCGTGAACGGTTATACAAGATGAAGCCTGATATTCTGAGCATAATTTTTTCTTTTTCCTTCTTTTCCATTCTTGGATGGATGCTTGAGGTCTCCTATCGTTCTGTGCGTGACAGGCGGTTCGTCAACCCCGGTCTCTTGAAGGGACCGTATCTCATCCTTTACGGCACGGGCGCCTTGATACTCATGGGAACGGTTTCCCTGTTGCGGGAATCCAATTTGGCCACTAAAGCACTCGCCTATTTTGTTATTACAACCGGACTTGAACTGAGTTCAGGACTTATTGCCCAATACTTTTTTCAGACCCGTCTTTGGGACTATTCGGATCAGCGGTTTAATTATAAAGGACATATCTGCCTCAAATTTTCCATGTACTGGATATTACTGGCATTTGCTTTCGAATATCTCATATTGCCACCATATCAAGATATTCTCAACCGGCTTTCACCGGTTTTCAAAGGCCTCTTTGCGGGAATGACGGCTTCAATAATGCTGGCGGATTTTCTGACGGTTTCAATCAGGAGTTTTCTCAGTATGACGCCGGAAGAGAAAACCTTGACGGAGACACAATTCATAAACACGGCACGGCCGCTGCTTGAAGATCCAATGGTGAAAAAACTTTCACAGTGCAAACACCACAGGGATAAGACAAGGTTAGACCATGTAAAGGAGGTAGCTTACTTAAGCTTTCTCTGGGGTAAGCGGTTTTCCCTGGACTGTGAGGCGATTATCAGGGGCGCATTACTGCACGATCTTTTCTATTATGACTGGCTGCATGAAGGTCCAAGGCTGCACGCCTTCCGGCACCATAATATTGCCCTGAAAAACGCGCGTAAAATAACACATCTTTCCAAAAAAGAAGAGGATATTATCAAAAAACACATGTGGCCGCTCACCATTATCCCACCGCGTTACATGGAGTCCTTGATCGTTTCTCTTGTAGATACATTTTGTTCTGCAAGAGATTATGTGAGCGTGAAGAGACAAGGCAAAACCGCAAAGGCAGCCATCATCTATGTTCGTTCGGAATCAGGAGACAAAAAAAGTGGATAATGCCTATTTTGCTGGAATTGATATCGGCTCAACAACTGCCAAGGCAGTCGTATTAGATGAGAACGGCAAGGTTATTTTTTCTCGCTACCGGCGTCATCAGGCCAAAACAGTGGAAACCGCACGGGGTATCATGGAAGAGGCCGTTGGAGATTTGGGCGACGTGGTGCTTGATCTGGCGGTTACCGGATCTGCGGGGATGGGCGTGGCCGAAACCTTCGGGCTGCCATTTGTCCAGGAAGTAGTGGCCTCAGCTCACTTTATAGAGAAAACTTTTCCTGAAGTCAGGACTTTTATTGAAATCGGCGGAGAAGACTCCAAGATCGTATTTTTCGACGAACATTTTCGTCCCGACATCCGGATGAACGGCAGTTGTGCAGGTGGAACCGGCGCTTTCATCGATCAAATGGCCGTTCTTTTGGCTGTTAAGGTGGCGGAGCTAAACACGCTGGCCAAAAAATCAACGGACATTTTCCCCATTGCCTCCCGTTGCGGCGTCTTTGCCAAGACCGATATACAGGCATTGCTTAGCCGCCATGTATCCAGGGAAGATATTGCTGCCTCCATATTTAATGCGGTTGCCCTGCAGGTAATCACCGCCCTGTCCAGGGGCCGGGATATTAAAGAAAAAATACTCTTCGGCGGCGGCCCGCTGACTTTCAACCCGGAGCTGCGCAAGGCCTTTGTGAATCTGCTTGGCATCAGGAATCCGGATGACCTGATCATTCCGGAGCATCCGGAACTGCTTCCCGCCATGGGCGCGGCCATGGTCCGGAACGGAAACCCCTGCCAGGCCAAAATCAGTAACTTTTTATCAATACCGGCAAACTGCGCCGGCAAGCAAACAACCAGCGGCACCAAGAGGCTGCCGCCCCTGTTTGTAAACAAAACCGAGTTTAATCTGTGGCAGGAACGGCATGCACAAAGTCGAGTCCCCAGGATTGATCCGGCTGCGGTAAACGGGAAAAATCTTTTTTTAGGGATCGATTCCGGGTCAACAACTACCAAGATTGTCCTGGTCGATGAGGATGGAAAGTTTGTGCTTGGCTATTACTGCGCCAACAATGGTGATCCAATCCGGGCGGTAAAAAACGGGATGGCCGAGTTCAGGGAAAAATTCACAACAGTCGGTTTCTGTCCTCGTATCGTGCGGACAGCCGCCACCGGCTATGGTGAATGCCTGATCAAAGCGGCTTTTGGCTTAAATGACGGCGTGGTTGAGACCATAGCGCACTACAGGGCGGCTCGACATCTTGAACCGGACGTCTCCTTTATTTTGGATATCGGCGGCCAGGACATGAAGGCAATCTATATCCGGAATCACGCCGTTGCGGAAATCCAGGTCAATGAAGCCTGCTCATCGGGATGCGGTTCTTTTATTGAAACATTTGCCAACTCGTTGGGATACACTGTTCAGGAATTTGCCGAAATCGCCTGTGAAAAAAATTCACCTTTTGATCTGGGGACCCGATGTACTGTCTTCATGAATTCCAAGGTCAAACAGGCAATTGGGGAAGGCGCGACAATCGCCGATATTTCAGCCGGACTGGCCTATTCGGTCATCAAAAATGCGCTGTACAAGGTGCTCAAATTAAAGAACACCGACGTCTTGGGAAACAAGATCGTTGCCCAGGGAGGGACGTTCCGCAATCCTGCCGTGCTGCGCGCCTTAGAGCTTTTACTCAACAAAAAGGTTGTCAGACCGGATATTTCCGAATTGATGGGTGCCTACGGCACGGCCCTGACCGCCCTTTCAAATCATCGCAGCAGATCAGGTAAAGCAAGTTCTTTTACCACCTTTGAGGACATGGAAAGTGGAACTGACTTTTCCAAAAAGGAAATCCGCTGCAATGGTTGCGAGAACAGATGTAATGTCTTGCAGCTTACGTTCGCCAACAGAAACCGTTTTTATACAGGGAACCGTTGTGAGCGGCATTTCAGCAACAATCCCGACTTAGAACACAAGGGGAAAAATCTGATCAATGAACAGATAAAGTTCTTATTTGACCAAAAGATGGAACCGGAAAAGGAACCGGTTCTCACCTATGGCATCCCCCGCTGCATGAACATGTATGAAAACTTTCCGTTCTGGTGTGCTTTTTTGACCACTTGCGGGTTCAGGGTAGCTCTTTCCTCCCCTTCCGACTTCAAACTTTACGAAAAGGGTGCACCCACTGTCATGTCGGAAAACATCTGTTTTCCAGCCAAGCTTGCCCACGGTCACATTTTCGATCTTATTGAAAAAAAAGTGGACAGGATATTCTATCCCACAGTGGTTTATGAACAACAGGAACATGACGATGCCTTGAACAGTTTTAACTGTCCGGTCATTACCGGATATCCGGACCTGTTGAAAAGCGCCATTGATCCCGCGGGGAAGCATGGAATTCCACTTGATAATCCGGCCGTCAGCTTCAAAAGACTGAACCTGTTAAGGGATCAGCTTTATCTATTTTTTAAGCCGTTTGGAATAGATTACCGGACGGTGTCTCTGGGGGTGAAGAAAGGAGTGGACGCCCAAAAGGCTTACAAGGAAAAACTCAGGGCCGGTACAAAAGCCCTGATAACCGATGCCGAAAAAAAACGGCGGATCGTAGTTGTCCTTGCCGGACGGCCTTATCACATAGATCCACTTATCAACCACGGCATCCCAAACCTCCTGACCGAACTGGGGGTTGATGTTGTCAGCGAAAATTCCATTCCTTTAAAGGCCGATCAGGTATCCCTGGATGATGTCAATGTGCTGACCCAGTGGAGCTATACCAACAGGTTGTATGCTGCGGCCAAGTGGGTTAATCAAAATCGCAATGTCCAACTGGTGCACATAACCTCTTTCGGCTGCGGGCCGGATGCTATCGCTGCCGACGAGGTCAGGGAAATTATCCAGCACAGCGGAAAGGTTTACACTCTGATCAAGATTGATGAAATTGCCAACCTGGGCGCGATCAGGATCAGGCTGCGCTCCATGTTGGATGCGGTGAAAAACAATGACAACAAACCACAGGCGACTGTGGCCGATCAAAAGAAAACAAACCGGATATTCATGGCCGAAGACCAAAAAAGGACCCTGATCGCACCATATTTTTCCCCTTTCTATTCACCACTCCTACCCGCTGCCTTCAGGCCTTTAGGCTTCCGTGTGGATGTGCTGCCGCCTCAGGACAAGACCTCAGTTGACTTGGGTCTTAAAACCGTTAACAATGACATGTGCTACCCCTCTATCCTGGTCGCCGGCGACATTATCAAGGCCTTTCAATCAGGCCGGTACGATCCTGAAAACACCGCGGTTATTCTGATTCAGACCGGCGGTCAATGCAGGGCATCCTCTTACGTATCTCTCGTCAAAAAAGGACTTGCCGCCGCCAACCTGAGTGATGTCCCGGTCGTCGCCATATCCAATGAGGAAATCAATCCCCAACCGGGATTTGAAATCGATACAAAAAAATTGGTCAAACGTCTGGCCCTGGGAATTATTTTTGCTGATCCGTTGGCCAGGATGTACCTGTCCACCGTGGTCAGGGAAAAGGTGCCTGGAAGGTCCAAGGCCCTGCACAGCGAATACCTCACCAAAATGGAGACGGGCATCGAGAACGCCGATTACCGTTTTCTGCTTAATCTTCTCCAAGAGGCGGTTGAAGACTTCAACAGGATTGAAATCAACAACGGATCCGTTCCCAGAATCGGAATCGTGGGCGAAATTTTCGTCAAATACAACTTTTTTGCCAACATGAATATCATCGAGTGGCTTTCCGGCCAAGGGGTGGAAGTGGCCCTTCCTCCCTTACAGAGTTTTTTTGCCCAACGATTTATCAACGAAACATATGACCAGGAGGCGTTGTTTAAACGTTCTTTTGTCGACCGGATCAGATTCAGACTGCTGGAAATTTACTCAAATTACTACCTCGGTCATATTGAGTCGTGCATGCAGGAATTTCGCTTTTACCGAAAATCTCACGACCTGAGAAAACTGGCTGAAATCACCGGCAAGGTGGTCGGCCTGGCCAACCAGTTCGGCGAGGGATGGTTATTGACGGCCGAAATGATCGCCATGTCCAGTGAAGGGATCAGCAACATTGTCTGCCTGCAGCCGTTCGGTTGTATCTCCAATCACATTACGGGGAGGGGGATGGAGAAAAAACTCAAGGAAATGTTCCCTGATTTTAATTTGCTTTCGCTCGATATGGACGCGGGGGCAAGTGAGGTAAACATACTAAATCGACTGCATTTCATGGTTATGGGAGCACGAGAGCAGCTTGCCCGTGACGGGGAAGCGGTGACCGGGCCGGGAACAATAAGGCACTTTACCATCCCCAATATATTGCCGCGCGAACTATATGCTTTCAATAATTACGTATCATTGGACGTTGAAAAATGGAGGGCATGGGTGTCCGGCCTGGGGATGTGGGAAAAAGCGAGGAATATTAGGCGCAAAATCAGCTTGTAACCATCAATATCCTGTGCTGGGAGGAACTGTCAAAACGAGCCTCCGGGGCAGGCACGGGGGCCTGCCCCTACGGGATATTGCCGGATGCATTGGGGCGGATTTTCCAGAGGTTCAAATCGTTTTGCACATTCCACAAATATCTCGGATATATCACAATGCGTGGAACCATCCCCAAATT
>CAZKDT010000204.1:0-5693 GCA_964551515.1 uncultured Desulfobacteraceae bacterium
CCTGAGAGTTCCTTAATCCTGAAATAAAACAGTGGATAAAGGGTTTTCTCGGTCCTCCAGAAAACCTAAATCAGACTTACTGGAAATTCCTGCTATGCACCGATTCACGTATTCGACAAACACCATATCCATTATATAAAGTTGACAAAGTGCTATCAAGAACTATTTCAAAAGAAAATGCGATGGCCAACCTTATCCGAATACAGCTTAAAATCCAAGGTTATCATTAATCAAAACAACTTTCACCCTTCCTTTTGGAAATGATTTTTCGGTGATTGTCCAGGTATTACAAATGCGGTCCGGGCTCTTGCATTCTTCACAATAGGAAGTTTTGGCACAAGGTGTTTTCTTGTTCAGTCGCATGGTGTTGACCGGAGCGGCATAATTTTTAATGCGGAACATAGCCTCATCCAAATTAGTAACGACCTTATTGCGGCCAACAAGGATAATAACATTTTTGGGGCCAAAAGTGATCCCTCCAATACGGTTGCCTATCATATCAAGATTAACAAGCTGTCCGGTCTCGGTCACAGCGTTGCTTCCTGTGATAAAAAGATCGACCAGCAGTGATTGCCGACGACGCTCCAAACTTTCTTCAGGAGACAGTTTTTTTTCAAAAGTGTCCAGCACTTTTAAATCGCTCCTTTTCTTCAAAACATCATATAGCCCCGTGGCAGTAAATGTGAGCGATCCTCCCCATGAAACGCTCCTGGGTGCAATATCGGGTATAATTTTTTCCAGTACAATCTTTTTAGCTTCATCGGTGTTTTTCGCCACAAAGGCCTGGAAATTGTTTGAGTCCAAAGCTTTCTTAAGATCTGTTAGCCTTGTTTCCCAAAAGTTATTAATCGGTTTGTCCATAATATCCTCCTTTCTATTAATTGGTGGTGTTGTCTGTGGTTACGCAAAAAGAAAGGCGCACATTAAAAATTCATTATAATTCTAGTAAAATCTGATTTGCCACAGACCTGGATTTCTCGGCTGATATTACCCGAATTGCGGGTTTGCCTTTTACAGGACACTTATATTCACAGATTCCGCACCCCACACAGCTTTTGAGATCCACATAAGGCATTTTTACATTCACATTTTTCCCTGCCGGTGACAAAGACGTCCCCTGGATCAGACGTACGGCTTTGGGAGAAGTCGGACAGTGTTCTTCACAAACGATGCAGTGCCCATTTCCCGACCATGGGAGGCATCTTCCCCGGTCTATATAGGCCGACCCTATCCTGACGGGAGTTTCGATTTTCTCTTTGCCCGATAAGTCACGAATAGCCCCTGTCGGACAAACCGTGCTGCAAAGTATGCAGGTATATTCACAATACCCTTGGCTCATAATGAGATTCGGGGTCCAAAACCCTGCCATTTCTGCTTCTGTAAGCGTAGGGTTGATAGCATTTGTGGGGCAAACCTTCTGGATTGGTGGTTGCCGCCAGATAGGGTTGTCTTGCCCAGGAGATATTCGGTTTTATCACCACCACATCTTGCTTTACAATAAATTTCTGTATTCCACCGGCTGCCTCAAAAACCTTTCTGACTGACACCTTAACAGAATATTTGTGACTTTGGCCCATGCCTTCGATAATAAATTTTTTATTCGTTGATCTGGCCTGGGCTGAAATCGTTTTCTGAAAGGGCCATGTAATTACACCGGTCAGCGCAAGGCCTCCGGATATCTTAAGAATCTTTTTTATCGATTCTCTACGTGTAATGGGATGATAATTCATGATTTATTCCTCGTCAAACAATAGCGGTCATTATTTCCAAATCATTATTTCCCTATTTTTGGAAAATTTTTGAGAAAAACACTTTACATTTTCCAATCATGATTTATTGTCAAATTGGCTATATTCAAAAATCGTATTTATGAGATATCATGACCAATGCCGGCTACGCCCGCAACCCAAGGGCTGAAAAACTACTTTTACAAAAAACCGCCAAAACCCGCATTATATGCGGAGTTTCGGGCATATCAAAATATTTTCTTGTTTTTTGTAACAGGGTTTAAGCCAATAAGGTACTAAAAAAATGGAACTTCCTAACGAGTTGCAAGAGTCATTTCAGCGCTTAATGAATCATCTTCCCTACCAACTTAAAAACGATGGCTACACGCAACAAGTCATTTTAACTTTTCTGAAATTTGGAGGCGAAAAATTAGCTCGCCAATATATTGAGATCAGCAAAATGAATTTTAGCAAAAAAGCCATTAAAAAAATATCCGAAATCCAAACTTCATCGGATATTTTCGCTGCCGGGAGTCATATCTCCAAATCCGATTCACCTGAAAATGACAGTTTGGAGTTCCCAACTAAATAGCTCACCGATTGATTCCACATGCCAACACTAACGGTCCTGTAAAAAAAAATCAAACAACAATCAAACCTCTGAACAGACCGAAACTAAAAAGCATTGAATATTAAAGGCGTTACGCGTATTGAATTTGGATCTTTTTACTTTGCCGTAGTATTTTGATTTTTAAAAAACCATCAAATAAGATGAACTTGTAAAAAGTCCGATTTCTTTAAAAACCATAAAAAAAGGACAACACCGAATAGTGTTGCCCTTTGTTAAAAACTGACTCTGTATATTTAGCAACAGGAACCTGTTTTTGCTCCGCAACTTGAACATCCTGATTCAAAAGCTATACCACAGTCTAATTTAAACCCCATTCCGGAGAAATCTATCTTAATCGGCTGTGTTTTTTCCATAAACTCTTTATCGACAATATATTTGAAACCGTCAATATCAAAAACGTGGTCTGTATCTTTAGGCTCATCCAGAGCCATAGCGAGCGATGGACCACCTCATCCTCCCGTATTTAAAAAGATCCGTATCGGCGATACTTTTTTGCCTTTGAAATATTCGGCAATTTGTTCTGTTGCTAATTTGGTAACTTTAACCATAATAATCTCCTTTTTAAAAAATATATCCGCCTTTTTAAATAGACATAAAATTTATTATAACATAGTTCAGGCATTAAGATTTGTCAATGTAACATGCCAAAAAACACAATTTATAACCTGAAAACACAAACCAAATAGCCATTGCAATCTTAGCAAACAACAGTCTTGATTTACACCCTGTCACAGGTCATAAAGTTTTTCATCCCTTAACGGCTCGTTACGTTTTGTTTTGATGCTTTTTGCTTTTTTTGCCTGCAGAGAAAATGGGTCTTCTTCTTCCAAAATATCACCAAGTTCAGCCTCTACCTGTTCAGGGTCCTCACCTTTTTCCATCCTTCTCAACGCTTCATCCATGCCGTCACCGAGTTTAAGGCCTGTCATATCAGAAAGTTTTCGCATAAGATTGGCAGCCTGCTTGGGATCGTCCTCATTCATTTTATCAGCTTCACCCGCCAACATCTGCATGGCCTGTTCCATTTTGGTGCTGTCGAATGGCAGATCATCCATATCTCCGTCTTCCTTGGCTCGTCCGGTAACTGCCACTACGGAGATCTGTCTGGTAAGTGCCTTTGTTTTACATCTCGGACACTTGGGTGTTTTGGTCGTATTAATGGTTTTGGAAAAAAAATTAAAAAGAGTATTACAGTCCCTGCAATAAAATTCGTAAATCGGCATAGTCTCACCTCTTTTGATATCACATTTGCTTCGAGACCTTTGCAAAACGCCCCTTTTTACTCAACTTCTGCGTCAGGCTCAAATTTTAATCCTCGAAATACTTAATGTATTCCTGCCTTGTTAAACCGGGTACCCTCCGGGTGTTCAACCGGGGTAGGCCCGGAAATCGTACTGAGGTGATTAAAATTATCGCCTTTCTTGAACTTAAACCCCGGTTAAATATTAAATACAAATTTAACTGGGCAGGCAAAAATTGGTATTTTTCAAAGCTCTCGCTTTTTGAAAATTTTATACACCGCTCGTCTAAATCCGGCGTTTTTCAATAAACTGAACGGTTACTTCTTTTTTTGCTGTGCTTTCTGGATCCTGGCCCATGTATCCCGTAACGTTACCGTCCGGTTGAAAATCAGGGCTTGGGATGAAGAATCTACGGAATCCACGCAGAAATACCCGAGCCTCTCAAACTGGTACCTGCTGCCCGGCGTTGCACCGTCAAGAATATGTTCCACAAAAAAAGGACATATTTCCACAGAATTCGGATTTAAATATGTTTTAAAATCAACATCCTTTTCCTCATCCGGATTTTCTTTTATAAACAGATGATCGTAAAGGCGCGCTTGAGCTTGGATTGAATGGGCCGCAGAAACCCAATGTAAGGTCGCTTTGACCTTCCGTCCATCCGGTGATGATCCGCCGCGGGTATCCGGATCATAAGTGCAATGCAGTTCGACCACTCTGCCGGTTTTTTCATCTTTAACAACCCTCACACACCTTATGTAATACGCGTATCTCAGTCGTACTTCACGCCCAGGCGCCAAACGGAAAAACTTTTTCGGCGGGTCCTCTAAAAAATCGTCCTGTTCGATGTAAATCACTCGCGAAAAAGGAATCTTGCGTGTACCCATAGCCGGATCTTCAGGGTTGTTCAAGGCATCCAATTCTTCAACTTTATTTTCGGGAAAGTTGTCGATGACCACCTTGAGCGGACGTAACACACCCATTACCCGCTGTGCCCGTTTATTCAAATTTTCTCTGATGCTGTATTCGAGCAAAGCCATATCAACAATGCTGTCCCGCCGGGCCACTCCGATCCGCTCACAAAAATTGCGGATTGACTCCGCTGTATAGCCGCGTCTTCTCAGACCGCTTATGGTAGGCATTCGAGGATCGTTCCATCCTGAAACATGTCCTCCATCTACCAACTCCACAAGTTTGCGCTTGCTTAATACCGTATAGCTGAGGTTAAGGCGGGCGAATTCGATTTGTTGGGGATGGCAATCCACATCCAATTCGTCCAGTATCCAGTCGTAGAGTTGGCGATTGATTTCAAATTCGAGGGTACAAAGAGAATGGGTAATCCCTTCAATGGAGTCTGAAAGACAATGAGCAAAGTCGTACATGGGATAAATGCACCACTTATCAGCGGTCCTGTGATGAGCTGTCCGTCGAATACGATAAAGCGTTGGATCACGCATCAATATATTTGGTGATGCCATATCAATTTTGGCTCGAAGCACGTGGGAACCGTCCTCAAATTCTCCGGCCCGCATGCGCTCGAACAAGTTTTGGTTTTCTTCAACAGAGCGCATGCGATAAGGACTATCTTGACCGGGTTCGGTTAAAGTTCCTCGGCTCTTCTTGATCTCATCAGCACTCAAGCTGCAAACATAAGCCTTTCCGGATCTGATCAACTGAAGTGCATATTGATAAAGTTGCTCAAAATAGTCGGATGTATAGAACAGTCGGTCACCCCAATCGAATCCAAGCCATCGAACATCTTCTTTTATGGATTCTACATACTCAATCTCCTCCTTGCTGGGATTGGTATCATCAAATCGAAGATTGCAAATACCACCTTTGTTTTCAACAGCAATACCGAAGTTGAGACAGATGGACTTTGCATGTCCGATGTGCAAATAGCCGTTCGGTTCCGGGGGAAAACGGGTGACAACCCGGCCGTTGTTTTTGTTATCTTTTAAGTCTTGGGCGACAATATTACGGATAAAATTAGGGGCCGGAGTAAATTCGGTTTTTGTCATATTCAAAGCTCCATTCTTTAGGGTGTAAATCAAGATTGTTGGTGATTTAGCTCAAGCAATCCAGGTGTTAGGT
>CAZKDT010000205.1:0-5673 GCA_964551515.1 uncultured Desulfobacteraceae bacterium
ACCGGACATCGAGTGAGGAAGAAGATGAAACCGAAAATCCTAATTGTCGATGATGATTCCGCCCATCGGAAGATGCTTGAAGCAGTTCTTTCCGCCCAAGGTTACGAGATACGGCAGGCTGAAGACGGTCAAACGGCAATTGCCGCCGTGGAGAAACGCTTCTATGACCTCATTTTGATGGATGTTCGTATGACTTTGGTTAGCGGCATCGAGGCCCTGAAACGTATCAAGGAAATCAGTCCGGGGATACCTGTCATCATCATGACGGCCTATGCTTCGGTCAGTACGGCCGTGGAGGCTCTGAAATCAGGCGCCTACGATTATTTGACCAAACCCCTCGATATTGATGAACTTAAGATCCTGATTAATAAAGCCCTGCGGCATAAACAGTTGGAAAAGGAGAACATATATCTTAGGGAACAGCTTAAAGATCGTTTCGATTTCTCAAAAATTATTGGTCAAAGTTCTGTGATGCACAAATTGCTGGAGTCAATCGCGATAGTTGCTCCAACTGAAGCCACCGTGCTTATTATTGGTGAAAGCGGTACGGGCAAGGAACTCATAGCTAACGCCATCCATCAAAACAGTCCGCGAAAGGAAAAACCACTGATCAAGGTCAACTGTGCTGCCTTGCCTGAAGCCTTGTTGGAAAGTGAGCTGTTCGGTCATGAAAAAGGGGCATTTACAGGCGCCTTAACACGCCGGCAGGGCCGTTTTCAACTGGCTCATAAGGGATCAATATTCCTGGACGAAATCGCTGAGATGGCCCATCAAACACAAGCCAAGATCCTTCGTGTGCTTCAGGAGCGCGAGTTCGAACCCGTAGGCAGTTCGAATACTGTTAGGGTAGACACCCGCGTAATCACTGCAACAAACAAAAACTTGGAAGAAGAAATTAAGGAAGGTCATTTCCGCGAAGATCTTTTTTATCGAATAAATGTCGTCACCCTCAACATCCCACCTTTGCGCGAACGGCGAGAAGACATTCCATTGTTGACGGATTTTTTCCTTAAACAGTATGCCGAAAAGAACAGAAGACTTATAAAAGGCTTTACGCCCAAGGCAATCGACATACTGATGCGTTACGACTGGCCCGGGAATGTTCGGGAACTTGCAAACATGGTAGAACGCTCAGTGATTATGGTTAGAGGAGATATGATAACCCCGGACGAATTTTCCGATACCCTGCGGGCCCTGGACCCGGAGATGAAAAAGTCTGAGATCGGTCTCACTCCGGGAAGATCTCTCAAAGACGTCGAAAAAGAAATGATTCTAATGACTTTGGAGGATACCGAAGGCAATCGTACCCATGCTGCAAAGATTCTTGGTATCAGCCGCCGCACCCTGCAGTTAAAACTTAAAGAATACGGTATTAATTGAACGTCTCGGAATTTCCTTTTTTGGGACACAGATGAAAACAAATTAAAAAGTTTTTTAAATTATAAATAATAATAGTATCTGTGTATATCTGCGAAAATCTGCCTGCCCCGTAGCTCCGGTAGATGGTACCGGGGCGTCCTATTTAACTTGTAGTGTGAACAGATATTTTTATTAAGATTGCTTTTAGGATAAGCTTATAAATTATGCTTGGATATTCGAGCAAGAAAACCCAATAGATTAATATTTTTTATCTACCTCCGTAGCCTTCCAAAGTAAAAGCTGGTAACTTTTTATCCACTTTTTTACGCCCTCCCACAAAAAAATAGCACTTCTTTTAATATTGAAATCAAATAACACCTGTAAAATTAGATGGTTAAATATTAATACTACAATGTGGCATGATCCTTGCTTTTAAATATAATAGAAAGCAAAACAAGAAAGAAAGGAGATTTGTTATGAACAAGAAAATCTATTTTATTACCGCCGGTAGCTTCGAATGTCGCAAGTATGGCCTCTTTTTCAATTTCCTCCAATAATCGGTTGGCTACAACCGGTTTTGGCAGCTCAACCCAGTTTCGGCTCTCTGAATATGGTTCGGTGATATTTTTGGTATGATCATCCTGATTGAGCGCAATAACATTAACCCAAATTGGGTATTTTGTAGACAATAAAAAATAATCTTAGAAATAATTGTGGTAATTTTACCCATATGTTTGATGGAACCTGAAATATCATTTTGATATAATTTGTTCCGCTAAAAATATATTATCTTTTATATTAGCATGTTATAAATTACTTTTAATCTTTGGCACATCCTTTGCT
Organism: uncultured Desulfobacteraceae bacterium; assembly: GCA_964551515.1. Lineage (GTDB taxonomy): Bacteria > Desulfobacterota > Desulfobacteria > Desulfobacterales > UBA11574 > S5133MH16. Next base: position 2,203 of record CAZKDT010000205.1, read on the forward strand.
CTGATATTAAATCAAATTTTGAACTTTAATTAAAAAGTATCAAAAACACAAAAAAAGGGAGGCAAATTATGAAAAAACTTCTTATTATGGTTACTATCATGGTTTCGGTTGGTCTTATTGCTTCACAGGGTTTGGCATGCTGGTGGGGCGGCTACCGGGGAGACTCCGCAAGAGGTTCCATGATGGGAACATGGGACGGTTATGGACCCGGTGTTAACGACAGCGGTGCTTATCGTAACTTTTTGAATGATACTACAAATCTCAGGCAGGAACTTGCTGCAAAACGGGGTGAGTACAATGCCCTTATGGTGCAGAGCAATCCCGATGTTAACAAGGCTTCCCAGCTTTCCAAAGAGATTGTTCGTTTACACGATCAGCTTCGGGCAAAAGCCCAGGGCGCAGGGCTACAGAGACCTGGGAACTATGGCCCCGGATACGGACATCGATGCGGCGGCTGGGCCTGCTGGTAGTAAGGAAATATAACTTATCATGGAATCAACAAATCAACGAATAAAAGCTACAATAATAGTGTTTCTTGTACTGGTGATTACCGGACTTCATATTTTTACATCTCAAGAGAAGGAATTGTCCCATGTGTTTTATCGGGAACTTTATTTTCTGCCTTTGATTCTCAGTGCATTCTGGTTCGGACTGCGCGGCGCTTTTATAACTTCCATATGTGTGACCTTTGTGTTTTTACCCTATACCATGTTCCACTGGCAGTCCTTTTCACCCAATGACCTGGACAGACTACTGGAAATAATACTGTTCAATGTTGTTGCAAATGGTCTTGGTTTTCTTCGTGACCGGGAGAAGGCCGTTGAGGAGGAAAAACGAAAAGCCATTATAGCTATGGCAGGTGCAGTTGCTCATGAGATGAATACGCCTCTTTTTTCGGCCATTGCATCCAGTCAATTGCTGCAGGAGGATTTTAATTCAGATTCAGACGCCTACAACGACTTGCAACTTATCATCAGAAATTTAAAAGAAATCAGCAGCATGATTAAAAAAATAGCTGCCATCGAGAATCTGGAAATGAAAACTTACGTTGGGAATTCAGTTATCATGGATATTGAAAAATCTTCTGCTAAACAGGACACTTCTTCATGAGTCTTGCATAAACCTCAGATAATGCATTCCGGACTTGATCCGGCACCCACAATTCATATGGCACTGATAAGATTCTGGATTTCCGCTTTCGCGGGAATGACAATACCCAATTTGTGGTTCTAATAATTTCAACGAATTAGAAGAACTTTGGACTGTACAGTTAACAAATAAAGGTGTTATTATGTGGGGATGCGATTACATACCGTCTTTAAGCGGAAGCAGTTGGCCCGGTCGATTTTTTCCCGGCGGGATTTTATATCTGCTGGTATGTGGATTATTTATCTTTCTGTTTGTCTATGTTGCAGTTCGGATATTTAATGCAATAACAACAGACAAGTCAGGTTCTCACCGGGATCGAACCGATTCGCTGGCCATTTTAAAAGTTCGATTTACAAAAGGCGAAATCTCTACCGAAGAGTTTAGCAAGATGAAGCAGATTCTTTTTTAGAATTAAAACAAACGATTTCGCAAATCCTGCTTCAGCGGGGCTGTGTTGTGCTGCATCTCGCAATCATTAAACCCACGATTAGTAAGCCTCATGGATGAAAGAATTAATATCATGGAAGAAATACCCATACAAAGATTTTCCGTAAAAAACCTCGACTGTGCATCATGTGCGGCAAAAATTGAACAAGGATTGAATGCACTCGATGGAGTGGATGAAGCTGTACTCGATTTTGCCAGCCTGACTCTTCATTTAAAGACAAAAGATGTTGCAAGGGTTTTAGAAAAAGTCCGAAAACTTGAACCTGAGATTGAGCTGGTACCAAAATCTAAAAACAAAGTTCCGGATGAGCATAAGGAAGAAACTGAAAGATTCAAGGTTAAAAGAGAGCTTTCAGTCCTCATTGTGGCATCTTTCTTGTTTATACTGCAAATATTTTTTGAGGACTGGTTTCATAACAAAGCCTTTGCCAATCTGGAAATTGCCCTTGTTTTTTCAGCTTACATTCTGGCAGGGTGGAATGTTCTTTTCGGAGCTCTGAGAACCATCAGAAAAGGAATACTTTTCGACGAAAATGTACTCATGGTTATTGCTACCGGTGGAGCGATGGCGATTCACGCTTATTCAGAGGCTGTCGGAGTAATGATATTCTTTAAAGTAGGTGAAATGTTACAAGAATTAGCCGTGTCGCGTTCGCGAAGATCGATAAAAAGTTTGTTGGCAATCAGGCCGGACAAAGCCGTAGTAAAGACTTTAGAGGGATATATGGAAACAACGCCCGAGTCTGTTAATGTCGGTGATATCATACTCATAAAGCCTGGTGAAAAAATTCCTCTTGATGGCGATATACTTTCCGGAAATTCTCAGTTGGATTCATCTGTTCTAACTGGCGAATTTGTGCCTGTAACAGCCGGTCCCGGAGATAAGGTCATGGCCGGACAAATTAACAAAACCGGTGCATTAACTATTTGCGTATCTCGGCCTTTTAATGAATCGTCTATTGCCAAAATAATGGACTTGGTTGAAAATGCGACTGCCAGAAAGGCCAGGACCGAAAAATTTATTACTACCTTCGCACGATATTATACTCCTGCCGTAGTATTTATAGCAGCGTGCATTGCCCTGATTCCGCCTTTCTTTCTGGTAGAATCTTCATTCCAGACATGGATATATCGTGCTCTGGTCCTTCTGGTGATCTCCTGTCCCTGTGCTCTGGTAGTCAGTATTCCCTTGGGTTATTTTGGCGGCATAGGCAGGGCTTCCCGAAGCGGTATACTTGTAAAAGGCTCGAATTATATCGACGCACTTTCAGTTGTTAAATCAGTAGTATTTGACAAAACCGGTACGTTGACTAAAGGTGTTTTTAAAGTCATAGAAGCAGTTCCACAAAATGGATTTAATCAGGCTGAGCTTTTGGAGTTTGCCGCCGCTGCCGAATGTCAATCAAACCATCCAATCGCAACTTCGATTACGGAAGAGTTAACCCGTCTCGGTAATAAAATAGACACTTCAAAGATTCTTGAACATACGGAAATCACCGGGAAAGGAGTACGGGTGCGTTACGGTAAGCATACTGTTCTTGTAGGTAACGACAAGCTTTTGCACCGGGAAAAAATTCCCCATGACAAATGCGATTTTGACAGCACTGTTGCTCATGTTGCAGTAGATGGAACATATGCAGGTTGTCTTATAATCGGTGATGAAATTCGACCAGATGCGGAAAAGGCTGTCAACGCTCTGCGCAGGCAGGGAATTGGACATATTGCGATGTTGACAGGAGATAACAGTTGTGCGGCTGAAGTTGTTTCAAACCGGCTGGGTCTTGATCGCTTTTACGCTGATCTTCTTCCCGAGGATAAAGTCAGGATCTTCGAAAAAATTGTAAAAAATAATACGAATAGTGGAAAAACTGCTTT